>NZ_JBHTVC010000013.1:16686-87870 GCF_042793275.1 Isoptericola sp. NPDC056578 | reverse complement strand
CGTATCCCTCCCGAAGTGGAGGGCGCCCTGGCGCCCGTGAACGCGTCCGGGCGAAGCGATGCCGTCCCCTCAGCTTGTCGTTTCGGTCTCCTGCACGTGGGGATGCTGCCTGCTGGTGCTGTGGACCGTGCGCGGGTGGTCGTCAGGGGCCGACGACGAGGAGCGAGGCGGCGAGGGCCAGGGCGAGGCCGAGGGCCTGGCGGCGGGTGAGCCGTTCGTGCAGGAGGGTGAGGCCCACCAGGACCGGGACCACCGGGTAGAGCGCCGACAGGGTCACCGCCACCGCGACGAGCTCGGTCCGCGCGGCGAGCAGGTAGCAGACGAGGGCCGCGGCGGCCAGGACGCCGCTGGAGGCCGCCGCGAGGCGCAGGGCCGGGGTAGGCGCCGGGCGCGGTTCTGCGGGCGGGCGCCGGAGCGCCAGGAGCGCGAGCACACCGACGCACGCGACCGCCGTCACCCGGCCCGCGGCCACGGGCCAGACGCCCGAACCTCCTCCGGCCTGGGCGAGGGCGATGTACTGCACGCCGATGCCGACGCTCGCGGTCAGGCCGTCGCGCACCGCCAGGGCGTCCCCCGCCGGCGCGCCCGGGCCGCCCCGCGCGACCAGCCAGAGCGCGGGCAGCGCCAGCAGCACCCCGGCCCACGTCCACGCCCCGGGACGCTCCCCGAGGACCAGCGCCGCGGCGACGGCCGGCAGGGCGAGGCCGCCCACGGCGCTCACGGGCACCACCAGGGACATGGCGCCCCGGCTCATCCCCCGGAACAGCGCGACCATCGCGACCCCGGTGCCCATGCCGGACAGCCCGCCCCACAGCAGGTCGGCCGACGCCGGCCCCGTACCGCCCGCGAACGGCGCCGCGAGGAGCGTCGCGACGAGGCCTCCCCCCTGGCCCCAGAGCGCGACCCGGACGAACGGCATCCGCCGCGAGACGACGCCGCCCACCACGTCCGACACGCCGTACAGGAGCGCCGACGCGAGCGCGAGCAGGACGCCCACGTTCACCGGGGCGGACGGAGGGCGGGACGACGGCGGTGGCCGGGCACCCCTCCTGCCTAGCGGCGGGGCCCCGTGGTCGCATCCGCGGCTCCCGTGGGGCCGGCCAGGAACGCCCGCGCCGTGGCGACCAGGAGGGCGCGCTCGCCGTCGACGGTGAAGTCGGGGTCGGTCGCGACCCGTTCGAGGAAGCCTCCGGAGAGCAGGGCGAGCCAGGAGGCGATACGGGCGGGCGGGAGGTCGGCGCGGACCTCGCCCGTGGCCTGGCCGCGCTCGATCCACGGCAGGAGCAGGTCGCGCTGGGCGCGGTCGTCCGCCGCCAGGGCGTCGGCGACGGCGGGCAGGTGCATGACGCCCGCGACGGCTCGGACGAACCCGGGGATGCGCGGGTCGGCGGCGTCGTCGGCCCACGAGCCCGCGAGCTCGAGGAGGACGGCGAGCGGGTCGGTGCGGCCCTCGAGGGCCGCCGCCTTCTCGACCGTGTCGGCCGTACCGAGCTCGAGGATCGCCAGGACCAGCTCCGTCTTGGTCGCGAAGTAGTGGAAGAACGTCCCCGACCCGATCCCCGCCTCGCGGCAGATCGCGGCCGTCGTCGCGCCCTCGTAGCCGCGCTCGGCCAGCACCGTCAGCCCGGCCAGGACGATCTGCAGGCGGCGCGCCTCGTGCCGCTCCGGGTCAACCCTGCGCGCCACGGGCGTCCTTCGCGGGCACGACGCCGACCCTCCGCACCTGGAGCCGGTCGTCGCGGACGCGCGCCGCGAGGCCGTGGGCGGCGAGCGCCTCGTCGATCTCCGCCACCGCCGCGGCGTCCTTGCGCTCGGCGAGCCGACGGCGCAGCAGGGCGTGCTCGGCGGCCGAGAACCCGGGCCGGCCGTCCATCCACCGCTCGTACGCGCGCTCGTGCGGGTCGGCGTCGCGCCACGGCCATCCGTGCCCCTCGAACGCGGCCCGGAGCTCGTCGGGCCGCAGCGTGTCCGCGTCCAGACGTTCCCGGGGGGCGCCGGTCCGGCCGAGCAGGACGAGGTACCGGCCGTCGCGGAAGACGTCGCCGACGTCGGCCCGCTCGACCCAGCCCTCCCGGTCGTCCGTGCGGTGCTCCAGGTGGTCGTCGGCGACGGTGAGCCGCAGCGCCTCCCCGACCGTGCTCAGCGCCAGGAGGACACCCCCCACCACGCCCAGCCCGCCGAGGACGGGCACGGACCAGACGAGGGGCAGGCCCGCGAGGAGCTCGACGGGGCCGAGGCTCGGCAACGGGGTGCTCTCGAGGACCCCGTGCAGCCACCGGGCGAGCGGCGGGAGCGCGAAGCCCAGCCCGACGCCGACGGCGACGGTCGCGAGCAGCAGGAGCAGCGGCACCCAGCGGGGCTGGCGCACCTCGGACGGAGCGGTGATCGGCACGGCACAATTGTTGGAGCACGCACTCCAATAATGCAACCCGGCCTACCCTTGCCCCCGTGAGCATCACCGGCACCGCGACCACCACGACCGCCTCGGCACCCACCTCGGTGCGCGCGTACACGCTCCCCGGCGTCCACGTCACCGACCGCACCCTCACGGTGCCGCTGGACTGGGCGCACCCCGACGACGGCCGCACGATCTCCCTCTTCGTCCGCGAGCTGGTCGATCCGCCGCGGAAGGCCGACGACCTGCCGCTGCTCGTCTTCCTCCAGGGCGGCCCGGGCGGCAAGGGACCGCGCCCGACCGGCCCCGACGGCTGGGTGGGCGAGGCCCTCAAGCGGTTCCGGGTGGTGCTGCTCGACCAGCGCGGCACCGGCCGCTCGACGGCGGTCCGGGCGGGTGCGCTCACCGCGCTGGGCCCGGCCGAGGCCCAGGCCGAGCACCTGGCACACTTCCGCGCCGACTCGATCGTCGCCGACGCCGAGCACGTGCGGACCACCGTCTACGGCGGCCGCCGCTGGTCGACGCTCGGCCAGTCCTACGGCGGCTTCCTCACCCTCACGTACCTGTCGCGGGCCCCCGAGGGGGTGGCGGCGTCGTACGTCACCGGCGGCCTCGCCGGGCTCACGGCGAGCGCCGAGGACGTCTACCGCCGCACCCAGCCGCGCGTCGTCGCCAAGAACGCGCTCTACCGCGAGCGCTACCCCGACGACGTCGATCGCGTGGCACGCATCGCGGACCGGATCGCGGCGGGCGACGTCCGCCTGCCCGGCGGGGACCTGCTCACGGTCGAGCGGTTCCAGACCCTCGGGATGGCGTTCGGCATGGGGCCGGGCTTCGAGCGCGTGCACTGGATCGTCGACGAGGCGTTCGACCACGGGTCGGACGACCTGAGCGACACGTTCCTCGCCGAGGTCGAGGCCGCCACGGGCTTCGCCACCAACCCGATGTACGCCGTCCTGCACGAGTCGATCTACGCGCAGTCCGGCACCGGTGCCACGGCGTGGGCGGCGCAGCGGGTGCGCGAGGACGACGCGGCGTTCGACGCCGGCGCCCGCCCCCTGCTGTTCACCGGCGAGATGATCTACCCCTGGATGTTCGAGCAGCTCGCGGAGCTGCGCCCGTTCCGGCCCGCCGCCGAGGCGCTGGCGGCGCGCACCGGCTGGGACGACCTGTACGACCTCGACGTCCTCGCCCGCAACGACGTGCCGCTCGAGGCCGCCGTCTACCACGACGACATGTTCGTCGACGCGGGCCTCTCCCTGGAGACCGCAGCGCACGTCGGGAACGCGCGCGCCTGGGTGACCAACGAGTTCGAGCACGACGGCCTGCGCCTGGGCGACGTGTTCGGCAAGCTCCTCGCCCGCACGGACGCCCGCGGAGGCGCGCGCCCGTGACCGTGCGGGCGGGACGGCGTCGCGCCGCTCAGGGCGACGCCGTCCAGGCCTTCCCCGGCCAGTACGCCCACTCCTCGAAGTCGGTGACGCGTCCGTCGTCGGCGAAGCGCAGCACCCACAGGTCGCGGTACTCCTGCTCGTCGGGCGCGGTGTAGCGCACCTCGAGCCGGACGACGGCGACGTCGCCATCGACGGCGACAGGCTCGGCCGTCATCGTGAACGCGGCGTCCTCGTCGACGGTCCAGAACCCGCGGATCGCGTCGTGGCCCACGAGCTCCTCGGCGTCGTAGGGCGAGCGCGCGTACCGCGCGTCGGGCGTGAACAGCCGCGCGACGGCGTCGGCGTCGCTGTCGCGCCACGCCGTCTCGTACCCGGCGACCCACCTGCGTACCGACTCCCGGTCCACCATCCACGCAGTATGACCTCCGCGCGGGTCGCTCACCCGAGCGGGACGTCGCTGCAGGTGGAGGGACATTTTCGCTACCGTGCGGTGCGTCGACCCCGAACCTCAGGAGCTGATCGCCGATGACCCACGACCCCGTGCCCACACCCCCTGCGCCCGAGGACCTGGTGCTCGAGGACCCCGTGCTCGAGACCGACGTCCTCGTCGTCGGGACCGGCCCCGCGGGCGCCTCGGCGGCCCTCTTCCTGGCGACGTACGGCACGCGCGTCATGGTGGTGACCAAGTACGGCCGCCTCGCCGACAGCCCCCGCGCGCACATCACCAACCAGCGCACGATGGAGGCGCTGCGCGACATGGGCCTCGAGGACGCGCTGCTGGCCGAGGCGACGCCGTGGGACTCGATGGGCAACACGACGTTCTGCACGAGCCTGGCGGGCGAGGAGCTCGGCCGCATCCCGTCCTGGGGCACCGACACCGCGCGCCGCGCCCGGTACGAGCTGCAGAGCCCGTGCCCGATGGTCGACGCCCCGCAGACCATCACCGAGCCGATCCTCGTGCAGGCGGCGCAGGAGCGCGGCGCGACCGTGCGCTTCGACACCGAGTACGTCGACCACGTGCAGGACGCCGACGGCGTCACCACCACCGTCCGCGACCGGCTCACCGGGGCGACCTACCGGGTGCGCTCGCGCTACCTCGTCGGCGCCGACGGTGCCCGGAGCCGGGTGGCCGAGCACCTGGACCTGCCCTACGAGGGCCCCGGAGCGGTCGGCGGGTCCCTGAGCATCGTGTTCGAGGCGGACCTCTCCCGCTTCGTGGCCCACCGGCCGTCCGTCCTCTACTGGATGCTCCAGCCGGGCGCGGAGCGCGAGGGCGTGGGGCTGGGCGTGCTGCGCATGATCAAGCCCTGGAACGAGTGGATGGTCATGTGGGGCTACGAGGTCGCCGCCGGGCCGCCGGAGCTCACCGACGAGTTCGTGCGCGAGCTCGCCGTGAACCTCGTGGGCACCGACGACTTCGAGATGCGCGTGAAGTCGGCGTCCCCCTGGACCGTGAACCACCACTACGCCACGACCCTGGCGAAGGGGCGCGTCTTCTGCGTGGGGGACGCCGTCCACCGGCACCCTCCGACGAACGGGCTGGGCTCCAACACCTCGATCCAGGACTCCTACAACCTCGCCTGGAAGCTCGCCCACGTCGTCGCCGGGACGGCGGACCCGGCGCTGCTCGACTCCTACGACGCCGAGCGGGCACCCGTCGCGAAGCAGATCGTCGAGCGCGCCAACCAGAGCATCGCCGACACGGGCCGCATCCTGGCCGCGCTGGAGCTCGAGGACACGAGCGACCCCGCGCGGCTCGAGGCCCAGCTGGAGCTCCGCAAGGCGCCGGGCGCGGACGGCGAGCGGGTGCGCGCCGCGCTGCGCGAGGCGATCGCGTACAAGCAGTACGAGTTCGACGCGCACGGCGTGGAGCACAACCACCGGTACGCCTCGGGCGCGGTCCTGCCGGACGGCACGCCGGAGCCGGAGTACGCGCTCGACCCCGAGCTCTACGCCCAGCCCACCACGTGGCCGGGCGCGCGGATCCCGCACACCTGGGTGACCGTCGACGGCACCCGGACGTCGACCCTCGACCTCGTCGGGCAGGGCCGGTTCGCCGTCGTCACCGGGATCGGCGGCGAGGCGTGGGTCGACGCCGCACGGGAGCTCGGCACGGAGCTCGGGCTCGACCTCACGACCGTCGCGGTCGGACCCGGCCGGCCCGTCGAGGACCCCTACGGGACGTGGGCGGACCTGCGGGAGACCGAGGACTCCGGGGTGCTCCTGGTCCGCCCGGACCTGCACGTCGCCGCCCGCCGGGCGAGCGCGCCCGCCACGGCGGCCGAGGCGCGGGAGTGGCTCGCGCACGCCCTGTCCGCGGTCCTCGGCCGGGGACCGGCCGTGGCGCCCGAGGGGCCCGAGGAGCCCGCCGAGGCGGTGCTGGCCGCCGTCTGACGATGCCGTCGTGACCACGCCGTGAGCAGTCCCGCCGCCCTCGGTCGCCGAGGGCGGCGGGAACCGCGGGGTACCGTCGTTCGTCGGACAACCGGGCCGGCCCCGTCGTCCGGCGCACGCACACACGAAGGTGACACCAGCATGAGCTCGACCTCCCCCACCCCGATCCTGCGCGCGACCGACCTGGTGGTCGGCTACGGCGGCCCCGCGATCCTGGAGGGGATCGACCTGGAGCTGCTGCCCGGGGCGGAGCCGGTGGGCGTGGTGGGCGAGTCGGGCGCCGGGAAGTCGACGCTGGTGCAGGCGCTGCTGGGGCAGCTGCGCATCCGCGAGGGGCACGTGACGTTCCAGGGCCGCACGGTCGCCAAGCTCGGCCGGCGGGACAAGAAGAAGTTCCGCGCGGCGGTGCGCACGGTCGCGCAGAACGGGCTCGACGTCGACCCGCGCTGGACCGTGGAGCGCGCCGTCTCCGGCGCCCTGACCGACGCCCGCAAGGCCGGCCGCGCCAGCGGCCGCACCGTGGCGGACCTGCTGGACGACGTCGCGCTCGAGCCGCAGCTCGCGAGGCGCGCCGTCTACTCCCTCTCGGGCGGGGAGAAGCAGCGCCTCGCGCTCGCGCTCGCGCTGGCCACCCGCCCCCAGGCGCTGCTCCTCGACGAGCCGCTCACCGCCGTCGACCCGGCGATGCGCGGCGAGATCGTGCGCCGGCTCACCGACGCCACCCGCGCCGAGGGCACCGCCGTGCTGCTGGTCTCGCACGACGTCGAGCTGGTCGGCCGGCTGTGCCCGACAGTGCACGTGCTCGCGGACGGCACGTTCGTGGCGTCCGGCCCGATGAACGACGTCCTGGCCGGCGGCACCGACGACGACGCGCACCCCGCCGTGCGCGGCCTCGCCGAGGCGGCTCCCCTGGCGGCGCAGCGCTTCCGCTGACCCGCCCGCCCGGTCCGTCGGAACCGGGCCGCACCGCGACGCGTTCACCGGGTGACGACACCGGGGCGACCGTCGGCGCCTCGGCCGGCGACCGACAGAGAGGACCCCGGTGGACGCGGACACCTGGTGGAACATCGCGCTCGTCCTGCTCTTCGTGCTCCTGGGCGGTGTGTTCGCCGGGACCGAGTTCGCGCTGGTCTCGCTGCGGGGCACGCAGATCGACCAGCTCGAGCGCAGCGGCCCGCGGGGCCGCCGGGTGGCGGCGATCGCCCGCGACCCGAACCGCTTCCTGGCGGCCGTGCAGATCGGCGTCACCGTGGCGGGCTTCTTCTCCGCCGCGTACGGCGCGTCCACCCTGGCGCCCGACGTCGCCCCGGCGCTCGAGTCCGCGGGGCTCCCCGAGGGCGCCGCGGCGACGGTCGCTCTCGTCGGCCTCACCCTCGTCATCGCCTACCTGTCGCTCGTGCTCGGCGAGCTCGTGCCCAAGCGGATCGCGCTGCAGCGCACCGCGCAGGTCGCGCTCGCCGTGGGCCCGCCGCTGGACCGCTTCGCCGTGCTGATGCGGCCCGTCATCTGGCTGCTGTCCCGGTCGACCGACGCCGTCGTCCGCCTGCTGGGCGGCGACCCGAGCCTGCGCTCGGAGGAGATCAGCGAGCAGGAGCTGCGCGACCTCGTCGCCGCCCACCCGGGCCTGCACGAGGACGAGCGGCGCATCCTCTCGGACGTCTTCGCCGCCTCGGAGCGCACCCTGGGCGAGGTGATGCGGCCGCGGGGAGACGTCGTCTTCCTCCGGGCCGATCTGTCGCTCGCCGAGGCCGAGGAGCGCACGCGCGACCTGCCCTACTCGCGGTACCCCGTCGCCGGCGAGGACGTCGACGACGTGCTCGGCTTCGTGCACGTGCGCGACCTCGCCCGCGGCGCGGGGGCGCCGTCCGGCACCCGGCGCACCGTGCGCGACGTGGCCCGCCCGGTGCTCGACCTGCCCGCGACCGGACGGCTGCTGCCGACCCTCGCCGAGATGCAGCGCACCCGCACGCACCTCGCCCTCGTCCTCGACGAGTACGGCGGGACCGACGGGATCGTCACGCTCGAGGACCTCGTCGAGGAGCTCGTCGGCGACATCCGCGACGAGCACGACCCGCTCGCCGCGGTGCACGTGGCGGGGACCTACGACGCCGGCCTCACGATCGAGGACTTCGCCCGCCTCACCGGCGTCGAGCTGCCCGACGGCCCCTACGAGACCGTCGCGGGCTACGTCCTCGCCCGGCTCGGACGGCTCGCCGAGGAGGGCGACGTGGTGGTGCTCGACGACGACGACCACGAGGGCGGCGCCCACGCGCTGCACGTCACGGCCGTCGACGACCGCCGGATCCGCGAGGTGCGGCTCGACGGCGGGGCCTGAACCCGCACCGACGAGGGCCGCCCCCGGCCAGGCCCGGGGGCGCAGCCGGGAATCGTCGCCCCTGGCCGACCGGGAAACCAGGCGGATCTACTCGTCGGAGCCGCGTGTCCGAGCGCGGGCGCCGAGAGGAGAGAGCCATGACCATCGTCCGCAGCGACGGCACGACCGCCACGCCGAAGGCCGTCCTTCGAGCCGCGGGGGTCGCCGGGGTCGTCGGGGCCGCCATCCACCTGTCATCGTTCGGGATCAACCAGGTGCTGCACCTCCTGAACGCCCAACCCCTGCCCGAGTACCCGACCCCGGCACAGATGGCGGAGGAGCTCCCGCTCGCCGCGGTGCGGGCGATCGTCTTCACGGCGGTCACCGTGCTCACCGTCGTCGCCCTGTCGGGCCTCGCCGCCCACCTGGTGCGTCGGGGTTCCGCGAGCGCCGTGGCGCTGCCGCCGTTCGTGGCCATGGTCGGCGTGGGGCTGTTGGGGAGCGGCCTCGCGGCCGTCGTCCAGAGCGCCTTCGTCAACGACTACATCTCAGGGTCGGGGGCGAGCGCAGGAGCGCAGTCGGCCGTCGTCCAGGGGCTGTTCGTGGTGCCCCAGGCGTTCGCGACCCTGGCGGGCATCGCGCTCGCGGGGTTCCTCGCGGTGGTGTCGATCGCAGGGCGCCACATCCTCCCGCGCTGGCTGCTGGCGCTCGGGTCGGCCTTCGCGGTGGTCAGCGTCGGCATGCTCTTCACGGGAGTGCCGGCAGGCGTCGTCCTGCTCCCCCCGTACCTGCTCGCCGCCGGAACCTGGGCGCTGCGGGCCTCTCGTTCGGCATCATGAACTCATGGCGATGAGCGCGACGCAGCTCGCGGTCCAGGTGGTCTCATGGCCGGCGGCCGGCCTGGTCCTCTGGGCGGGGCTGCGTCGCCGGGCCGGGTGGGTCGTCGTGCCGACAGCGCTGCTCGTCCTGGCGAACGCCGCGCTGGCGCTCGATCCGGACGGCGAGCGAGCGACGGTCGGCCTCGCCGTCGCGATCGTCCAGAGCTGCTACGCCGTCCTCATGGCGACCTACCCCGACGGGCGTTGCGCACCACGCTGGCTCGGAGCGGTCGTCGGCGTCGCCATCGGCCTGCAGGCGACGAACCTCCTCAGCGGGATGCGCCTCGAGGAGCAGCCATGGTGGCCCTGGCACTACGCCCTCACCTGGCCGTTGCTCGCCTGGGGACAGATCGTCCGCTACCGCACCCGGTCGGACGCCCGCGCACGACAACAGGTCCGCTGGGTGCTCACCGCGGTCTCCGCCATGGTGGTGGCCTTCCTCGTCGTGGCGCTCGCCATCGCCGGTGGGCTGACGACGGAGGAAGACACGTCGACCCTCGCCACCGCTCTCCTCGTCCTCCCGGGCCTCGGGTTCTCGCTCGGTGTGGTCGCCCCGAGGTCGGCGAACCTGGATCGCGCGCTGCGCTGGGTGCTCGCTGTCGGCCTCACGGGCCTGGCGGCGGCGGGCGCCGTCGTGGTCTCGACCGCCCTCACCCGAGGCGCGGCGCCTCCTGCCCCCGCGTGGGGCGGGGCACTGGCAGCCGTCCTCGTCGCGGTCCCCGGCTGGAGGATCGCGTCGCGGTGGGCGGAGCTCGTGGTCTACGGGCGCCGACGGGATCCGCTGAACGCGATCGACGACCTCGACGAGCTGCTCGCCGCGCGCCACGAGATCCGCGAGGTCCCGGAGACCGTCGTGCGCACGATCGCGTCCGTGACCGGCGCCGCGCACGTGTCGATGGACACGGACGGGACCGTTCGCGTCGAGTCGGGGGCGCCGACCGATGCGCCGCCGTCGGAGTTCGTCGTGGTGTACCGCGGCGAGCAGCTCGCTCGGGTCTTCGTCACGCCACGGCCCGGGGAGCAGACGTTGACCCGAGCGGACCAAGCGGTGATCCAGCGGATCTGCGCGTACGCCGGGCCCGCGCTCGACGGAGCGCGGGCGCTCGAGGCGCTCGTAGGGTCCCGATCACGCACGGTCCTTGCTCGGGAAGAGGAGCGGAAGCGTGTGCGGGGGTACCTTCACGACGACCTCGCCCCGACGTTCAGCGGTCTCGGGCTGTCCGCGGCGGCACTCGAGCGGTACGCGACCGACGGCGACCCTCGGACCGTCGAGCTCGCGCATCGCCTGGCGGCGGAGCTGGGCGCGGCGTCACGTCGACTCCGTGAGGTCGCCTACGACATGCGCCCGCCCGAGCTGGACGCCCGCGGTCTCGTGCAGGCGCTGCGTGACCGCCTCGTCGCGGCAGACGGGTACCCGACGGTGAGGCTCGACGCCGACGTCGGACCGACGCTCCCCGCCGCGGTGGAGGCGGCCGCCTACCGCATCGTCCAGGAGGCGGTCACCAACGTCCGCCGTCATGCCGGGGCGACCGTGTGCGACATCCGGTTGCGCCACGGGGACTCGCGCTTCGACATCGAGGTGACCGACGACGGTCTCGGCTTCCCCGAGGACGCCCGGGACGGCGTGGGCCTGACCTCGGCGCGAGAACGCGCGGCCGAGCTCGGCGGGAGCGTCCGGATCATGCGGGCTGTCGGCGGCGGGACGGTGTTGCGGTGCTGGTTGCCCATCGACACGAGCGGGCCCTCATGACACGCGTCGTCGTCGTCGACGATCACCCGGTCTTCCGCCACGGGCTCGTCTCGTTGCTCGAGTCCGAGGGGTTCGACGTCGTCGCCGGGGCCGCGGGGGCGGCCGAGGCGCTCTCGGTCATCGCGGCTCTCGCACCGGACGTCGCGCTCCTCGACCTGGGCCTGCCGGACGGCGACGGGCTCGACGTCGTGAGGCAGGTCGCAGCGACGTCGCCGTCGATCCGGATCGTGGTCGTCACCATGTACGACGACGAAGGGCTCGTCCGCGAGGCTGTCGCGGCCGGAGCGGCCGGCTACGTCGTCAAGGACGCCAGCCCCGCGCAGCTGGTGGCCGCCGTCCGCGCGGCGGTGCTCGGTGCGGTGGTCCTCGGGTCGAGCGTCGTTCCGGCCGTGGGACTTCTCCGCCCGCCGGCGAAGGACGACCCGTACGGATTGACCCCGCGAGAGCTCGACGTCCTCGATCTCGTGGCACGTGGCCTGTCGAACCGGCAGATCGCCGAGCGCCTCTCCCTGTCCGGCAAGACCGTCAGCAACAACGTCTCGGTACTCCTCGCGAAGCTGGGGGTGGCGAACCGCGCAGAGGCCGCGAGGATCGCCCGAGACCAGTACGGGTGACCCGTCCGGTCCGCCTGTCCGGGCGTCACGACGACCGACCCGTCACGCCTGGGCCGCCGCGTCGCGCGGCGCGTGGCGCTGCAGAAAGGCGAAGACGTCGGTGTCGTCGACGCCGGGGAACGCGCCGCGCGGCAGGGCCGCGAGCACCTGCTGGTGCATCCGCGCGCTGGGCCAGGCGACGCCGTCCCACCGCTCCGCGAGCTCGGCCGGCGGCCGCTGGCAGCACGCCGGGTCGGGGCAGGTGGAGGCGTGCCGCACCTGGGTGTCGCGGCCGCGGAACCACTTCGCGTGCGCGTACGGCACGCCCACGGTGACGGAGAACTGCCGCCCGTCGGCCCCGGTCCCGGTCTGGACCGAGTCCCAGAACGTGCCCGCCGGGGTGTCGGTGTACTGGTAGGACTCGGTGGCGCGGTCGCGGCGCGTGAACGCCTCGCGCCCGGCCCACCAGCGGCACACGAGCTGCCCCTCGATGGCTCCCGTCACGTCCTGGGGCAGCGGCAGCCCGTCGTTCGCGTACCCGCGGAACAGCGCGCCGTCGTCGCCCACGCGCAGGAAGTGCAGCGGGATGCCGAGATGCACGGTGGCGAGGTTGGTCAGGCGCATGGCGGCGGCCTCGTGCGTGACGCCGAACGCGTCGCGGAAGTCCTCGACCGCCAGGTCCTTCTCGCGCTTGCGGCGCTGCAGGAACTCCACGGCCACCGACTGGGGGATGAGGCAGCTCGCCGCGAAGTACGTGATCTCCACCCGCTGGCGCAGGAACTCGGCGTAGCTCCGGGGCCGCTCGTGCCCCAGCACGCGGTGCGCGATCGCCTGGAGGGCGAGCGACCGCAGCCCGTGCCCGCCCGGGATGGACGCCGGCGGCAGGTAGATCCGGCCGTTCTCGAGGTCCGTGACCGACCGCGCCGAGCGCGGGAGGTCGTCCACGTGCAGGAGGGTGAGGCCCAGCTGCTCGGCCATGCGCGCCACCGTGCGGTGCGTGAGGGCGCCCGCCCCCGCGTACCCGGCGCGGTGGGTCAGCTCCTCGCCGAGCGCCTCGATCTGCGGCAGGTAGTTGTCCCGCTCCTGGCGTTCGTGGCGCAGCTCGGTGTTGGCGCGCCGCGCCTCCTCCGGGGTGGCGATCGCCTCCTCCTCGCGCCGCGACAGCTCGGTGTGGAGGCCGACCAGCTGCTCCAGCACGGGCATCGGCAGCTTCTGGCTGGGCTTGACCGACGGCAGGCCGAGCGCCCCGAAGAGCGGGCCGCGCTGCGCGCGCTCCAGGGCGATCTCCAGCTCGGCACGGCGCGACGGCGGCTCGTCGGCGAGCAGGTCGGGCACGGCCACGCCGACGGCGTCCGCGATGGAGCGCAGCAGCGACAGCCGCGGCTCGCGCCGACCGTTCTCGACCAGGGACAGCAGGCTCGGCGCCGAGCCCACCCGCTCCCCCAGCGCCTCGAGCGTGAGCCCGCGCGCCGTACGCGCGTGCCGGATGCGCCGGCCGAGGGTGATGAGGTCCGGGGAGTCCGCCCCGGCGGCGTCCTTGGCAGTCATGGTTTGACGCTACGTGAAGATCGGCAGATCTTCACGGCCGATCCGGTGGAAAGTAGGTACGGCCAGGAGGGACGCTGGAGGCAGCCCACCCGGCAGCGCTCGCCGGGGCCTCGATGGACGGAGCACCCGATGACCTTCACCGCGAACCCGCGCCGCACGCGACTCGCGATCGCCGAGCTCGCGCCGGACGCCCTGGCCCCCAGCACGACGACGCCGCGCGGCCAGGTGGGCGCCGGGCCCGCGTCCGGGGCGTCCGGGGCGCGCGGCAAGGACTTCCGCGCCTGGGTGAGCCAGGTCGCCGAGCTCACGCAGCCCGACGAGATCGTGTGGTGCGACGGGTCCGCCGCCGAGAAGCAGCGCCTGCTCGACCAGATGGTGGAGGCCGGCACGCTGATCAGGCTGGCCGAGGCGAAGCGGCCGAACTCCTACCTCGCCCGGTCGAACCCGTCGGACGTCGCCCGCGTCGAGTCGCGCACCTTCATCTGCTCGGAGCGCGAGGAGGACGCCGGCCCGACGAACAACTGGCGCGCCCCCGCGGAGATGCGCCAGGAGCTGACGGGGCCGGACGGGGTCTTCGCCGGGTCGATGCGTGGCCGCACCATGTACGTGGTGCCGTTCTCCATGGGCCCCGTCGGCGGGCCGATCTCGCAGGTGGGCATCGAGATCACCGACTCGCCGTACGTCGTCGTGTCGATGCACGTCATGACCCGCGTCTCGCCGCAGGTCCTGGACCTCGTCGACGGCGGGCAGCAGTGGGTGCCCGCCGTGCACTCGGTGGGCGCCCCGCTGGCGGACGGCGAGGCCGACGTGCCGTGGCCCTGCAACGACACGAAGTACATCGTCCACTACCCCGAGACGCGCGAGATCTGGTCGTACGGTTCCGGCTACGGCGGCAACGCCCTGCTGGGCAAGAAGTGCTTCGCGCTGCGCATCGCGTCGGCGATGGCGCGCGACGAGGGCTGGCTCGCCGAGCACATGCTGCTCATCCGGGTGACGTCGCCGGAGCAGCGCCGGTACCACCTCGCGGCCGCGTTCCCGAGCGCGTGCGGCAAGACGAACCTCGCCATGCTGCGACCCACCATCCCCGGCTGGACGGTCGAGACCCTCGGCGACGACATCGTGTGGATGCGCCCCGGCCCCGACGGCCGCCTGCGGGCCATCAACCCCGAGGCGGGCTTCTTCGGCGTCGCGCCCGGCACGGGCGTCGAGACCAACCCGACCGCCGTCGAGACGTTCACGCACGACACGATCTTCACCAACGTGGCCCTGACCGACGACGGCGACGTGTGGTGGGAGGGCCTCACGCCCGAGCCGCCCGCGCACCTGATCGACTGGCGGGGGAACGACTGGACGCCCGGTTCCGACACCCCGGCCGCGCACCCGAACTCCCGGTTCACGGTGTCGGCGGCGCAGTGCCCGTCGATCGCGGACACCTGGGAGGACCCGGCAGGCGTGCCGGTCGACGCGATCGTCTTCGGCGGCCGCCGCGCCACCAACGTGCCGCTCGTGACCCAGGCGACGAGCTGGGACCACGGCGTCTTCATGGGCGCCACGATCAGCTCCGAGCGCACCGCCGCGGCCGAGGGCACGGTCGGCGAGCTCCGTCGCGACCCGTTCGCGATGATGCCGTTCTGCGGCTACAACATGGCCGACCACTGGTCGCACTGGCTCGCGGTGGGCAAGGGCCTCGAGGCCGGCAAGCGGCCCAAGGTGTTCCAGGTGAACTGGTTCCGCAAGGGCGAGGACGGCAGCTTCCTGTGGCCCGGGTTCGGCGAGAACTCGCGCGTGGTCGAGTGGATCGTCACCCAGCTCGACCGGGCGCGCGGCCTGCGCACCGATGCCGGCGCCGTGCACTCCCCCGTCGGCCTGCTGCCCGCGGAGGGCGCGCTGCGCACGGACGGCCTCGACCTGTCCGACGCCGACGTCGCAGCCCTGTTCGACGTCCCCGTCGAGGCGTGGCTCGCGGAGACGGCCCTCACCGGGGAGTTCTTCGAGACCTTCGGCGACCGGGTGCCCGACCAGCTCTGGGCGCAGCTCTCGCTGCTGCGCGACCGGCTCGGCGCCTGACCCACAGACCCGGGCCCGCCGGAGAGGCACCGGCGGGCCCGACCCCTCTCGCTCGGAGCGGTGCCCGCGGTCAGGCGTAGACCGTGCCCATGAGGTCGCGGACGTCGGCGAGGGTGCGCTCGGCGACCTCGTTCGCCCGCGCGTTGCCGCGGGCGAGCACGTCGCGCACGACGGCGGGACCGTCGGCCGCCAGCGCGGCCCGCCGCTCGCGCAGCGGGCGCAGGCCCTCGACGACGGCGTCGGTGACGACCGCCTTGAGCCGCCCCGCCCCGGCGTCCCCGACCGACGCGGCCAGGTCCTGCGGCGTCGTGCCCGCGAAGTGCGCGCCGATGCGCAGCAGGTTCGCCACCTCGGGCCGCGCCTCCGGGTCGTAGGAGATGTGCCGCTCGGAGTCGGTGCGGGCGCGCCGGAAGAATCGCACCGTCTCGTCCTCGCCGGCCCGCAGCTCCAGCGCGTTGCCGCGCGACTTGCTCATCTTGGCGCCGTCGTTCCCGAGCACCGTCAACGACGGCGTGAGCAGGGCGTCCGGCTCCGGGAAGTACGGGCGGGCGCCGGCGTAGCGCTGGTTGAAGCGGCGCGCCACGGTCCGCGTCGTCTCGAGGTGCGGCAGCTGGTCCAGCCCCACGGGCACGAGGTTGCCGTGGCAGAACAGGATGTCCGCCGCCTGGTGCACCGGGTACGTGAAGAGCAGGCCGGACATGCCTCGGCCCTGGCGCCTCTCGGCGTCCGCGGCCTCCGCCTTCACGGTGGGGTTGCGCTCCAGCTCCGCCACGCTCACCAGGGACAGGAACGGCAGCAGCAGCTGGTTCAGCGCCGGCACGGCCGAGTGCGTGAACACCGTGGAGCGCGCCGGGTCCACGCCGGCGGCGAGGTAGTCGAGCACCACCTCGCGCACGACGGCGGGCAGGTCGCCCGCGTCGTCGCGGTCGGTGATGACCTGGTAGTCGGCGACGACGAGCACGACCTCGACGCCGGCGTCCTGCAGACGCACCCGGTTGTCGAGCGTGGCGAGCAGGTGGCCCAGGTGCAGGGCGCCGGTCGGCCGGTCGCCGGTGAGGACGCGGAAGCGGCCGGGGTCGCGCGCCAGCTCGGCCTCGATCTCGGCGGAACGGGCCTGCGCGACGGCGGCGGTGGGGGTGGGTGTGGGCGTGGTCAGGACGGTCGGTGCGGTCATCGGGTCGGCTCCTCTGGGGGATCGCCGCCCGTCGGTCCGGTCCGGACACAGAGGCGTCCCGGCTGCGACGGGCAGCTCGGGACGGGGACGTGGGCGCGTCGGGTCAGGGCTGCGGAGGCAGCCACCACCAGCACGCGCGCGTCGTCATGGCGCCAGGATACGCCCGGTCGGACGAGGCACGACGCCGGCGACGGCCCTGGCCGAGGACCCCGGACGGCCAGGCAGAATACGGTCGTGATCCGCTGCCTGTTCGCTCTGTCCCTCGGCGTGCTCGCGGCGTCGATCCTCGGCGACGCCCTCACGGGCGATCCCCTGTACGTCACCCTGCGCATCGTCGCGATCGTGGTGGCGAGCCTCTGCCTGCCGCTGACCATCATCGGCAGCGTCACGAGCGGGATGGGGCTCAAGGACCCGAAGAAGGTGGCCGAGGCGAAGGCCGCGGGCCGCACGACGCTCGCCCGCGTGACGGGCATCAGGGCCACCGGGTCGGCGGTCAACGACCAGCCGGTGTGCGAGATCGGGCTGCTGGTCGTCCCCCGCCAGGGGCACGGGCCGTACCGCACCACGGTCCGGCAGGTCGTGAACCTCGCCCAGCTGCCGTCGATGCAGCCGGGGGCGGTGCTCGTGGTGACGCAGCTCCACCCGGAGCGCCCCGAGGTCGTGCTCGACGACGCCCCCGACCCCGACTGGGTGCGACGCGCCGGGTCCGACCGCCAGGTCCGCGAGCTGCGCGACGCCGACGTCTGGGCGCTGCCGCAGAAGGGCCGCTCGGCCGGCGGTATCCGGCACATCCCGTTCGTCGTCTTCCCCGTGCTGGCCGTCGTCGGCTTCGCCGCGGCGCTCTACCCCGTGTGGGACGACGCCGGCCGCCTGGTGGAGACGCGGTCGATCGACACCGTCCGCGCCGAGCACGACGCCGCCGCGGCCGCCGAGACGTCGATGTTCACGCCGGGGAACCTGCGGCCCGCGATCGACGCCGTCCTCGCGCTGTCGGGCGACGAGGTCACGGAGGTCTACGTGTTCGACCAGTGGGTGCAGGTCACGGCCCCCACGTCGCCGGGCGCCACCACGACCGACGAGTGGCACTACCGCGACGGCGAGGCCACCCACGAGGGCGCGTCCCTCATCCAGCCGGAGCCCGAGGACGTGCCCCGGGAGCTGTTCGACGCCTCGGAGATCGGCTGGGAGGACCTGCCGCCGCTGTTCGACGAGGCCGAGCGCCTCACGGGGATCGACGACACCGACGACCCGATGCTGTGGGTCGCGCGCGAGGTCTGGTCCGACGAGAAGCCCAGCGACCCGCGGGTCCGCGTCTCGGTCTCCGACGACTACTACGACGGCTCGGTGGTCTTCGCCACCGACGGCACCGTGGTCGGCACGAACGGCGGGGCCCCCGGCTCCGAGGCGGCGGCGGGCGACGCCTGAGCTCGCTCAGGCGGGCGGCGTGAGCAGCGGCTCCAGGTCGGAGGCGTCGACCAGCGGGTCGTCGAGGTCCACCGTGATCTGCGAGCGCGCCATCACCCGCGCCGCGCCCGTGACGGCGGAGCGCAGCGCCGGGTAGTCGCCCACCCTGGTGCGCTCCAGCACCGTGCCGACGAACCGGCTGCCGCGCGGCGAGACCGTCTCCAGCGACTCCCCCTCGCGGATCTCCCCGCGCTGCGCCATGAGGGCGAGCCGCGCCGACGTGCCCGTGCCGGTGGGGCTGCGGCAGAGGACGCCGGGATGCACGTAGGTGGCCGACGGCGACTCCCAGCGGCCGTCGCCCGCCCGGCGCAGGGGACCCATGAAGTGCGCGAACGGCAACGGTCCGACGTCGCCCAGGTCGGGGTGCTCCCGGCGCAGGCCGGGCCGCGCCGCGCGGACGAAGGCGTCCCCGAACGCGGTCAGCGCGACCTGCTCCGTCGGTCCGATGTCGAACCCGTAGCGGGACGCGTCGATCAGCGCGTAGTACGCGCCGCTCCAGACGAGGTCGAACAGCACGTCGCCGTGGTTCGGCACCTCGACGCTCAGCGCCTCGTCGGCCACGTACGCCGGCTCGCCCTCGGTGGTGATGGACACGACCCGCCCGTCGACCACCCGGGCGCTGACCCGGGCCAGGCCTGCCGGGGACTCCAGCGTCACGTCCTGCAGCCCGTCGCCGTCGCGCAGCGGGATGGCCCCGCTCTGCAGCAGCGCGGTGGCCGTGCAGATCGTGTTGGAGCCGGAGTACAGCGGGTACCCCATCGCCTCCATGATCACGTAGCCGGCCTGCGCCCGGGGGTCGCTGGGCTCCACGATCAGGTCCACCGACATCGCGGGGTCGCCGTACGGCTCCGACAGGAGCAGGCGACGCAGCCCGTCGCCCTGCCGCTCCAGGTAGCGCGCCTTCTCCAGCACCGTCCGCCCGGGCAGCGGCTCCACGCCGGACATGACGACCCTGCTGACGTCGCCGCCCGACTGCGCGTCGATCAGCTCGATGGTGCGCTCACGGCTGCGCATACGGTGCCCCCACGGCGTCCCAGTGCCGGTCCGGCACGACGACGAGCTTGCCGACGTAGGACTTCGCCAGGAACGCGCGCTGCGCGTCGTGCAGGGCGGAGAGCCGGAACGTGCGGTCCAGGAGGGGCCGGATCTCGCCGTCGGAGACGTAGCGCACCAGGCGCCGGAACGCGGTGCGCGTGCCCTGCGACGACCCGTGCAGCTCGAGCTGCTTGAGGTACATGGTGCGCAGGTCGAGCTGCACGACCGGCCCGCCGATGGCCCCCGCCGTCGTGTATCGCCCCTCGGGCCGCAGGATGCGGAGCAGGTCGTTGAACATCGGCCCGGCCACCAGGTCGGCGACGACGTCCACCGGGCCGTCCACGACGCGCTCCACCTCCGCCACGAGGTCGGCCACGTCGCGCAGGACGACGTCCTGCGCGCCGATCTCCCGCAGCGCCGCCTCCTTGCCCGCGCTCGTCACGGCGTACGGGACGGCGCCGCGCACGCGCGCCAGCTGGACGATCGCCGAGCCGACCCCGCCGGACGCCCCGGTGACGAGCACGCGCTCCCCCGCGCCGAGTCGGGCCCGGTCGAGCATCTGCTCCGCGGTGAGGTAGGCGCAGCAGAACGTCGCGAGCTCCGCGTCCGCGAGGTCTGCCGTGATCTCGTACGCGTTCTCCGCGGGGGCGGTCATGTACTCGGCGTACCCGCCGTCGCGTCCGTGCCCGATGTAGTCGATGTCCGCGAGGCTGTCGTCGCCCTCGGGCCGGTGGTAGAGCGAGAAGTCCACCATCACGCGCTCCCCGACCCGGTCGGCGGGCACGCCGTCGCCGACGGCGGCGATCACGCCGACGGTGTCCGCGCCCTGGATCCGCGGGAAGGTGAGGGTGGATCTGCCGCGTCTCCACGTCGAGACGGAGCCCGGGTCCGTCTCCGTGCCGTACGCGCCCTCGCGGACCCACACGTCCGTGTTGTTCATGCCGCAGGCATGCACGTCGATCAGGACCTCGCCCGCCGCGGGCACGGGCGTGGGCACGTCGTCGCGGTACACCAGCCGGTCGAGGCCACCGTGGCCGACGAGCTGGACCGCGGCCATCACCGCCGGGATCTCCGCCGTCAGTGTCGCTCCCATCATGTGAGCCTAGGGGCGGGAGGCCCGTCGCGTCATCGGGACGGCCGCACGTCGCCCGGCCCCCGGGCGACCGGTGGGAGAATCGGGCCCGTGCCCGACCAGCTCCCGCCCACGCCACCGGTCTCCCCCGAGCCGTCCCCGTTCGCCCACGTCGTGTACTACGAGCCGCGCATCCCGGGGAACACGGGCTCCGCCATCCGCCTCGCCGCCGTGACCGGCGCGCGCCTGCACCTCGTGGAACCGCTGGGCTTCGACCTCTCCGAGGCGAAGCTCAAGCGCGCCGGGCTGGACTACCACGACCTCGCCGTCATGGACGTGCACCCCACTTTCGACGCCGCGCTCGACGCCCTGCCCGGGGCGCGCGTCTTCGCGTTCACCGCGCACGCCGACACCACGTACACCGACGTCGTGTTCCGGCCCGGCGACGTCCTGCTGTTCGGCCCCGAGCCGACCGGCCTGCCCGACGAGGCGATGGACCACCCGCGCGTCACGGACCGCGTGAGAATCCCCATGCTGCCCGGACGGCGCTCGCTCAACCTCACGAACGCCGCGTCGATCGTCGTGTACGAGGCGTGGCGGCAGGCGGGCTTCCCCGGCGCCGTCTGATCCCGGGACGGCCGCGGCACGGGCCGCCCCTCACCCCGGCAGCACGTCCAGGGTCGCCCGGGCCACCATGCTCACGGCGCCGCCGACGCGGACGTCGCGCAGCGCGTCGGGGCTCCCCTGCGGGAGCACCGACAGCAGGCTCGGGCGTCCGGTGAAGCGGCCCTGCCGCAGGACGAGCTCCTCCCCGACGGGCACGACGCCGTGGCGGGCCAGGTAGGCGCCGACGCAGCCCGCTGCGCTGCCCGTCGCAACGTCCTCCAGCACTCCGTCGTTGTTCCAGTGCCGGCCCTCGAGCGCGTCGACGTCGAGCACGTACGCGTACTGCGCGCCGTACCGAGCGACCAGCTCCCCGAAGTCGGGGCGGACGATCCTCGCCTGCGCCAGTCCGTCCACGACGGGCACCACCAGGTAGCGCAGACCGGTGGAGACGACCTGCAGCGGGAGGTCGGCGAGCCCTCCGGCGGGCAGGTTCAGCGCCGCCGCCACCTCCGCCCGGTCCTCGGGCGGCACGGTCGCGAGGAACGCGGGGGCACCCTGGTCGAGCTCCGCGTGGTACCCGGTGGCGGTGGGCCGGGTGGAGACCTCGACCGTCCTGGTGGGCAGCCGGAGCGACCAGCGCCGCGGACCGGCCGAGCCGTCGCGCTCGTGCAGCACGGCGGCCGCGCCCAGCAGCGGGTGCCCGGCGAACTCGAGCTCCCCGAAGAGGTCGAAGACCCGGGCGGCGACGGCCTCCTCACCGTCGTCCGTCCGCAGGAAGATCGCCTCGAAGTGGCGCAGCTCCTGGGTGATCGCGAGCATCTGCGTGGCGGTGAGGCCCGGGTGGTCCCAGAAGACCGCCAGCGAGTTGCCGGTGTACGCCCGCGCGGCGAAGACGTCGACGTGCCGGTACGACAGCGGCGCACGATCGTGCACGTTCTCGCCCGCCCGGGTCATGCGCCGGCCCCCACGACACGGACGAGCTCGCCGAGCCGGCCCATGACCTCGGAGCCCGGGGCGGCGTCCGTGACGAGGCCCGCGACGGCGTCGAACCCGATCACCTCGTACGGCGACGCGGCCCCGATCTTCTCGGACGAGCCCAGTACGTACGTCTCGGCGGCACGCCCGGCCAGCGCCCGCTTCATGGCGGCCTCGTCCGGGTCGCCGGTGGTCAGTCCGGCGTCGGGGTGGATGCCGGTGACGCCGAGGAGGAAGAGGTCCGCCGAGACCCGCTGCGCGGCCTCGACCGTAGCCGCGCCGCTCGCCACCGCGGAGTGCTTGAAGAGCCGGCCACCCAGCACGAACACCTCGGCAACCGGGTGCTCGACCAGCGCCGCCGCGACCGTCGGGCTGTGCGTGACGACGGTGCAGCGCAGGCCGGGCGGCAGCGCCCGGGCAACCGCGAGGGCCGTCGTCCCGCCGTCGAGGATGACCGTGCTGCCCGGGTCGATCAACCGCACCGCCGCCGCGGCGACACGCTGTTTGCCGGTCACCTCGACCCGCTGCCGGCCGGCGTAGTCGGCGACCGCCGGGGACACCGGCAGCGCCCCGCCGTAGACCCGCTGGCACAGCCCCTCGGCCGCCAGCTCGCGCAGGTCCCGGCGGATGCTGTCCTCCGAGAGGCCGAGCTCGGCCGCGGCCGTCTTCGCCACGACCTTGCCGTCGCGGCGAAGGGTCTCGAGGAGGTGGTCACGCCTCTCGGCAGCGAGCATCGTCGTTCTCGTTTCTTCGTAGTTCTGCATGTTTGTGTCTAGTCTACGGGGATGACCCGACCACTGCTCATCCTGATCGCCGGCCCCTATCGCTCCGGCACCGACGGCGACCCCGCCGCGATGGAGGCCAACCTCCGCCGGCTCGAGGAGGCGGCCTGGCCCGTCTTCGCCGCGGGACACGTCCCCATGATCGGCGAGTGGGTGGCGCTGCCGGTGCTGCGCTCGGCCGGCGCCACGCTGGACGACGAGCTCGCGGACGACGTGCTCTACCCGACGGCGCAGCGGCTGCTCCAGCACTGCGACGCCGTGCTGCGGCTGCCCGGCGAGTCGACCGGGGCCGACCAGGACGTCGCGATCGCCGAGAGCCGGGGTCTCCCGGTCTACTACGACGTCGCCGACGTGCCGCGTCTCGCGGACGCCGACCGGTGACCGGGCGGCCCGGGGTCGACGTCCCCGACCACCGTGGCCGGACGGGGCTCGACCGGGTGGGGCGGGCGCTGGACCGCAACCCGGACGTCGTCGTCCGCGAGGTCGAGGTCACCTCCGACGGCTGGCACGTGCTGCGCCGCACGACCTTCGACCACCGCAGGCGCGACGGGAGCTGGCACACCCTGCAGCGCGAGACCTACGACCGCGGGGACGGTGCCACGATCCTGCTGCACGACGACGCGCGGTCCACCGTGCTGCTCACGCGGCAGTTCCGGTTCCCGGCCTACGTCAACGACCACCCCGACGGCATGCTGATCGAGACGGCCGCAGGCCTGCTCGACGACGACGACCCCGAGACCGCGATCCGGCGCGAGGTCGCCGAGGAGCTCGGTGTCGCCGTCGGGCCGGTCGAGCACGTCTTCACCGCGTACATGAGCCCCGGCTCGGTCACCGAGAAGGTCCACTTCTACGCGGCGCCCTACACGCCGCACGACCGCGTCGGCCCGGGCGGCGGGATCGCCCACGAGGGCGAGGACATCGAGGCCGTCGAGCTCCGCCGCGACGACGCCCTGGCCATGGTCCGCGACGGCCGCATCGTCGACGGCAAGACCATCATGCTGCTCCAGTGGTGGGCACTGCGGGGCTGACGACAAGATGTCCACCATGCGCAGCAGCCTCTTCCACCACACCGAGCCGCAGGGCGAGCCCGGCAGCTTCCAGCTCGTCAACCCGCGGATGCTCAAGGTCGACCTCGCCGGCTCCGGCGGGTTCTTCTACGCCAAGCAGGGGTCGATGGTCGCCTACCAGGGCGACGTGGACTTCGCCTACGAGGGCGCGGGCGGCATGACCAAGCTCTTCAAGAAGGCGTTCACCGGCGAGGGCATGTCGCTGATGAAGGTCTCGGGGAGCGGCGACGTCTTCCTCGCCCAGGACGCCGACGAGGTGTTCGTGCTGTACCTGGAGAACGAGAGCGTCACCGTCTCCGGCAGCAACATCCTCGCGTTCGAGAGCACGCTGACCTGGGACATCAACCGCGTGCAGGGCGCGTCCATGCTCAGCGGCGGGCTGTTCAACACCACGTTCACCGGCTCGGGCGCGCTCGCCGTCACCGCGTACGGCACCCCCGTCGTGCTCGAGGTCGACGAGCCCACCTACGTCGACATGCAGAGCGTGGTGCTCTGGTCCACGACCCTCTCCAGCACCGTGCGCAAGACGGCGAAGCTCGGCGCGGCCATCGGCCGCGGCTCGGGCGAGGCGTACCAGCTCGGGCTCACCGGCCAGGGGATCGTCGTCGTGCAGGCCTCCGAGGGCCACCCGCTGCCGAACCAGGGCTGACGAGGCCTACGGCGGCGCCGCGGCCGTTTGCACATCCGGGGGCTCCTGGGATGCTCGGCCCATGACGCCTCGCGACCGTGCGCTGCCGAGCGACCCCGAGCGTTCCCGCGGACTGGTCCTGCGCTGGGCCGGTCCGACGACGACGCGGCCCGACATGGAGCTCCTCGCCGTCGACCTCGTCAACGAGGGCACCGAGGTCTGGACCCCGCGGGAGGAGGAGCTCATCGTCGCGGGAGGCCTGCTGCTGTCTCCCGGGGAGGAACGGGCGTCCTTCGACTTCGCCTTCTTCGGGAGCCAGGGGGTCGCCGTCCCGTTGGGACCCGGCGACTACGCACGCCTCCCGGTGTCGATCGGTGGCTTCGAGTGGGCGCGTGCGAAGCCCGGCCCAGCGCACGTCCGCGCCGTGCTCCCCGCGCTCAGCCTCTGGACGGAGGATCCGCTCCCGGTGGACTTGACCGCCGACGTCATCGACCGGCACCGCCTGGAGGACCTGCCTCTCGCGGAGCCGGAGTAGGGCGTCCTGGCCGTTCACCGGCGTCAGGCGGGCGCGAGCACCTCGACGCGGTTGCCCGCGCCGTCGCGCGTGTGGAACCTCAGGTAGCCGGCGAAGCTCTCGCGCTCGGAGCGGTCGACGGCGAAGCCCGCGGCCTCCAGCCGGTCCGCGGTCTCGTCGAGCGCGGCGACGTCGTCCACCACCAGGGCCGGGTGCGCCTTGCGCGCCGGCGCGAACGGGTCCTCCACGCCGACGTGGATCTCGGCGACGACCGCACCGCCGTGGTCGACGCCGCGGAACCAGCAGCCGCCGCGGCCCGCCAGCTCCGGCGGCTTGGCCACCTCCGTCAGCCCCAGACCCGTGGCGTAGAACGCGCGGGCCGCGTCCTCGCCGCCGGGTGGGCACGCCACCTGCACGTGATGCAGCCGCATCGGTCCCCCTCACCGTCGAAGTATCTTGACGTCAAGATACCTCGTCGCTCCGCCGCTCCCGACGACGGCGCTCCGCGGCGGCCCGGACGGCCCATCCGCCGCCCACGAAGATCGGCACGCTGACCAGGAACCGGCCGAACGGAGAGAGGTCGGGCGCAAGCGCCTCGATCACGTAGACCGACGCGCCCGCAAGGGTCACGAACAGCGCGCCGATGAGGAAGACACGCACCACCTCACCCCTCCAGCAGCCAGGTCGCCGCGCGCCGCAGCAGCTCGGCGTGCGACGGCGAGTCGTAGGCGCGCACGTCGTGCCCCAGCCCGCTGTACACGGTGCGGCCGCCGTGCGCGTCGGCGACCCAGACGGCGGGGTGCCGCTCGCCGTCGTCGTCGCTCACCCACCCCAGCACCTGCGACGAGGGCGCCACGCGCAGGTGGCAGTACCGCTCGTCGACCACGTCGACGGCGCCCAGCCCCTCCGTGATCGGGTGCGCGCCGACCGCCAGCGGCACCGTCGTCGGGCCCAGCGGCGGGTGCATCGACTCACCCGGCACCCATCGGCCGCCGAGCACCTCCTCCCACTCCGGATGGTCGCCGAACGCGTTCGCCGCCTGGTGCACGGCGAGGATCCGGCCACCGGCGCGCGCCCAGACGTCGAGGCGGGCGTGGAACGGGGCCCATGCCGCGTCGTCAGGGCCGATGCCGGCCTCCCGCAGCCCCGGCCACGGCGTGCCCGCGTTGACCACGAGCAGGTCGACGTCGTCCAGGTCGTCGAGGCTGTCGGGGAACGTCGAGCGCACGACGACGTCGGGGGCACCCGCGGCGAGGTCCAGGCCCGCGAGCACCAGTGCCAGCCGGTGCGAGGTGGCCGCGTGGTCGTGCCAGGGGTCCTCGTGGCGGTCGCGGCCGGCGAGGATGAGGATGCGGGGCGGTCGGGAGTCGCGCGTCGTCGTCACGACGCCCCATCCTGCCCGGCCGCGCAGGTCCGCGGCCACCGACCGCACAGGAACGATCGCCCGGCCGCGCGATCCCGCGGACGACTCAGCCGACGACGAGCCGCACGAGCGCCTCGACCCGAAGGTCGTCGTTCCCGGCCGACAGACGCCCCGCCCGGTGCAGCGCGACGAGGCCGTGCACAGCGCCCCACAGAACCTCGGCCGCGGTCGCCGTGTCGGGGGGTGGCGCTTCGAGCCCCGCCAGCGCGCCCTCGATCGCCACGAAGCCCGCGCGGACGGTCTCCGGCGTGTCGTCCGAGGCGAACGGGATCACCACCGGCAGCAGGAACATCGCGTCGTAGGTCGCGGGGTGCTGCGCGGCGAAGTCCAGGTATGCCGTCACCAGCGCGTGCACCCTCTCGGCGTCCGCGCCGGCCTGCCCGGACGTCGCGGCCGAGAGCACGCTTGCCAGCTCCTCGAAACCCGCCATCGCGACGGCGGTGACGATCTCCGTGCGCCCCTGCGGGAAGTGCCCGTAGAGCACGGGCTGGCTGTACTCGATCGCGCCCGCGAGCCGGCGGGTCGTCACGGCCTCCCACCCCTGCTCTTCCGCGAGCGCCCGGGCGGCAGTCACGATGCGCTCCCGGCGGTCGGCCACCTCGCGGGCTCGGCGTGCTGCGGCAGGCGTCGTCATGCCGGCGACTCTAGCACTGCTAGAAGTTCGCTGATATGTTCTCTAGCGATGCTAGATCTAGCAGCGCTAGTCACCAAAGGGAGCGTGGGTCATGGAGTGGTTGCCGATCGTCGCCGTCGTCGTCACCGGGCTGCTGGTCGGTGTGGAGGCGTCCGTCGTGTTCGTCATGAACCCGATCTTCGACGGCCTGCCCGACGACGCCGCGGTCCTCGCCCGCGCGCACGGCGGCCGGATGCTCGGGCGCCTCATGCCGTTCTGGTACATCGGCGCGACGCTGCTCATCGTCCGCACCGTGGTGGTCGTCCCCCAGGCCGCGGCGCTCGCCTGGACCTCGGTGGCCCTGATGCTCGTCAGCGTCGTGATGTCCGTCGCGCTGCTCGTACCGATCAACAACCGCTCGAAGACGTGGACGCCCGACACGCTCCCCGCGGACTGGCGCGAGCAGACGGACCGGTGGAACCGCCTCCACCTCGTGCGCGTCGCCGTCATCGTCGCAGCGTTCGTCCTCGTGACCGCGGCCGCCGTCCGCTGAGCTGCCACGGCTCCGGCACGCTCGATTCATGGTGCGGTCCGGGCGGTCAGGCCTCCAGCAGCACCGCCGACCCCTGGCCGCCGCCGCCGCACAGCGCGGCGGCGCCCACCGACCCTGGCCCGAGCAGCTCCAGCCGCCGGGCGAGGTGCCCCACGACGCGCGCCCCGGACGCCCCGATGGGGTGCCCCAGCGCGATGGCGCCGCCGTGCGCGTTCACCAGCTCCGGGTCCAGCCCCAGCAGGTCGACCGACGCGAGCACGACCGCGGCGAACGCCTCGTTGATCTCGACGGCGCCGAGGTCGCGCGGCGCGACGCCCGCACGCTCGCAGGCGGCCGTGATCGCGTTCGCCGGCTGCGCGTGCAGGCCGACGTCCGGCCCCGCGACCAGCGCGTGGGACCGCACGCGCACCCCGGTCAGCCCTCGGGCCTCCGCGACGTCGTCCGCCACGAGCACCAGGGCCGCTGCGCCGTCGGAGATCTGCGACGCGTTGCCGGCCGTGATCGTGCCGTCCTCGCGGAACGCCGGTCGCAGCCGCGCGAGGCCGTCGAGCGTCGAGTCCGGGCGCACGCCGTCGTCGGCCTCGACGCGGACCGTGCCGCGCCGGCCGGGCACGTCGTAGGGCGCGATCTCCTCGGCGAGCAGCTCCGCCGCCTTGGCGGCCCGCGTGTGCGACGCGACGGCCAGCGCGTCCTGCGCCTCGCGCGTGTTCCAGGCCGCGGCGGCCATCGCCTCGCCGTGCCGCTCGGTGCTCAGCCCCATCGAGTCGTGCTCGAACGCGTCGGTCAGCCCGTCGTGCGCCATCGTGTCGATCAGCTCCACGGGGCCGAACTTCTGCCCCGCGCGCGAGCCCACCCAGGCGTGCGGCGCGAGCGTCATCGACTCCATCCCGACCACCGCGACGATCCGCGCCTCCCCGCCCGAGATGAGGCGGTGCGCCTGCACCACCGCCTCCGCCCCGGACAGGCAGACCGCGTTGAGCGACACGGCCGGCACCGTCATCGGCACCCCCGCGCCGACGGCCGCCTGGCGGGCCGGGTTCTGCCCGGCGCCGCCCTGCAGCACCTGCCCGCCGACGACGACGTCCACCTCCCCCGGCCCCACGCCGGCCGCCGCGAGCGCCGCCGCCAGCGCGTGCGCGCCCAGCGTCGTCGCCGGCACGGCCGCGAACGCCCCGTTCGCGCGCACGAACGGCGTCCGCCGGTACCCCGCGATCACGGTCATCGTCGTCCCTCCTCCGCCACGGCCGGCGAGCCGTCGCCCGTCCCGGCCTCGTCCTCCAGCTCCACGACCAGCTCCGCCTCCGTCGCCTCGCGCACCTCGTCGACCGTGACGCCCGGCGCCAGCCGGCGCAGCACGAACGCGGCCTCCAGGCCGTGGTCGGCGACGTCGAGCACGGCGCGGTCGGTGACGATCCGGTCGACGACGCCCTCCCCGGTCAGCGGCAGGGTGCACCGGCGGCGCAGCTTGGGCGAACCGTCGCGGGCGACGTGGTCCATGAGCGCGACGATGCGCCGCGCCCCGACCACGAGGTCCATCGCGCCGCCCATGCCCTTGACGAGCTTGCCCGGCACGGTCCAGCTCGCCAGGTCGCCCGTCGCGGACACCTGCAGCGCACCCAGGATGGCGATGTCGATGTGGCCGCCGCGGATCATCGCGAACGAGTCGGCCGCGTCGAAGAAGCTCGCGCCCGGCACGGCGGTGACCGTCTGCTTGCCCGCGTTGATCAGGTCGGCGTCCTCGGTGCCCTCGACGGGGAACGGGCCGATGCCGAGGAGGCCGTTCTCGCTCTGCAGCGTGATGCCGACCCCCGGCGGCAGGTGGTTCGCCACGAGCGTCGGGATGCCGATGCCGAGGTTGACGTAGTCACCGTCGCGCAGTTCCGCCGCCGCGACGGCGGCCATCTCGTCGCGCGTCCAGGTCATGCCGCACCTCCCTGCTCGACGGGCTCGACAGGCTCGACGGGGTCGGCGGCCTCGCCCCGCGGGCGCACCGTGCGCTGCTCGATGTCCTTGACCCGCTCGCGCGCCAGCACGAGGCGGTGCGTGTAGATGCCCGGCGTCACGACGACGTCCGGGTCGATCGGCTCGTCGGTGATCTCCTCCGCCTCGACCACCGTCACGCGCCCGGCCGTCGCGATCACCGGGTTGAAGTTGCGCGCCGTGTACCGGTAGACGAGGTTGCCGAACCGGTCCGCGCGCCGCGCGTGCACCAGCGACAGGTCGGCCACGATCGCCCGCTCCAGCACGTACCGGCGACCGTCGATCTCGTCCACGGGCTTGCCCTCGGCGACGGGCGTGCCGACCCCGGTGGGCGTGTAGAAGGCGGGGATGCCGGCACCGCCCGCCCGCAGCCGCTCGGCGAGCGTGCCCTGCGGCACGAACTCGACCTCGAGCGCGCCGTCCAGGTACTGCTGCGCGAACAGCTTGTTCTCCCCCACGTACGACGACAGCACGCGCCGCACCTGGTCGTTCTCCAGCAGGATGCCGAGCCCCTTGCCGTCCACGCCCATGTTGTTGGACACGACCGTCAGGTCCTTCACCCCGGAGTCGCGCACCGCCTCGATGAGGTCGGTCGGGTTGCCGCTCAGGCCGAACCCGCCGACGGCGATCGTCATGCCGTCGCGCAGCAGGCCGTCCAGCGCGGCCACGGCGCTGGGCTGCCGCCGGTCCACCGTCCTCGACACGGTCCTCGACACGGTCCTGGTCATCGTCGTCCCCCGTTCTCCTCGACCGTACGTCCGACGGCGGGGCCGTCGGGAGTGTCTTCCACGCCCTGCTCCGCCCGCTCGGACCGGCGCAGCACCGCCTCGGCGTGCCGCAGCAGCGGCGCGTCGACCATCTGGCCGCCCACGGTGAGCACGCCGGCGTCCGCCGAGCGGCCGGCGGGCAGGTCCGCGAGCGCTTCCGCCCGGCCGGACGCCGCGGCGAGGACCTCGCGCGCCCGCTCCACCTCGGCCTCGGACGGCGCGAACGCGGCGCGCACGACGGCGACGTGGCTCGGGTGCACGCAAAGCGACGCGACGAAACCGCTGGCCGCGGCGTCGAGCGCCTCGGCACGCAGCCCGGCGAGGTCGTCGAGCTCCAGGTGCACGGCGTCGATCGCCGCCTTGCCCGCCGCACCGGCCGCGAGCAGCACCGCCGACCGGGCGTGCCGCGCGACCTCGCGGTAGCGGCCGTCGTCGAACCGGCTGGACGTGCCGTGCAGGGACGCCACCAGGTCCTCGGCGCCCCACGCGAGCGCGACGACATCCGGCCGGGCGGCCAGCGCGGGCGCGGCGAGCACGCCCGCGGCCGTCTCGCACAGCGCGACGACGGCGTACGGGCCACCGTCCGGCGCGAGCAGGGGCCCGACGAACCGGCCGTCCGCCTTCGGCAGCATCACCGTGCGGTACGGCGTGCGCGCGAGCGCGGCGAGGTCGGCGTCGTGCTCCGGGGTGCCGACCGCGTTGACCCGCACGATCACGCGTTCCGGGTCGAGCACCGTGTCGACGAGCGCGGCGCGGGCCGCGTCCTTGCGCCCGGGCGCGACGGCGTCCTCCAGGTCGAGGATCGCCGCGTCGGCGCGGTCCAGGGCCTTGGCGAACCGGTCGGGCCGGTCGGCCGGGCAGAACAGCAGCGCCGGGCCGAGCGCGAACGGGACGGGGTTCACAGCACGCCCCCGCCGTGCTCGCTCGCGTTCTTGTGCTCGTGCTCCTCGTGGCCCTCGCGCGTCCACATCAGCATGGTCCGCCCCGCCTGGGCCACGACCTCGCCGTCCTGGTTGCGGCCCACGTGCTGCACGGTCACGACGCCCGTGCCGGGGCGCGAGCGCGACAGCCGCCGGTCGACGACCGTCGTCTCCCCGTACAGCGTGTCGCCGTGGAACATCGGGTGCGGGAACGCCACCTCCGTGAAGCCGAGGTTCGCGACCAGGGTGCCGCGCGTCAGGTGCGCGACCGACAGCCCCACCAGGGTGGCCAACGTGAGCATGGAGTTCACCAGGGGGCGGCCGAACGGCTGCGTCGCCGCCCACGCCGCGTCCAGGTGCAGGCCCTGCGGGTTCATCGTGACGGACGTGAACAGCACGTCGTCCGCCTCCGTCATCGTGCGACCCGGCCGGTGCACGTACCGCACGTCCGGCTCCAGCTCGTCGTAGTACAGCCCGCGCTGCACCTCGTCACGCATGACGTGCTCCTTCCTCCCTGCCGACCAGGCGGTTCTGCACCTTCTGAGCCGTCAGAACGTGCGGAACCACCTGTTCGACGCCGGACCTGCTCACGACGCCAGCCCCAGGTCGCGGGCGATGATCATGAGCTGCACCTCCGTGGTGCCCTCGCCCACCTCGAGCACCTTGGAGTCCCGGTAGTGCCGGGCCACCGGGTTCTCGTTGAGGAAGCCGTAGCCGCCGAAGATCTGCGCGGCGTCGCGGGCGTTGGCCATCGCGGCCTCGCCGCCCACCAGCTTCGCCACCGAGGCCTCCGCCTTGAACGGCTTGCCGTGCACCTGCTTGAGCGCGGCGTCCAGCCAGCACAGCCGCGCCGAGTGCACGCGCGCCTGCATGCGCGCCAGCGTGAACGCGATGTGCTGGTTGCCGCCGATGGCGTGGCCGAAGACCTCCCGCTCCTTGGCGTAGCGCAGCGCCTCCTCGAGACAGCCCTGCGCGGCGCCCGTCGCGAGGGCGGCGAAGGCGATCCGGCCCTCGTCGAGCGCGCGCAGGAAGTTCGCGTACCCGCGGCCCTGCTCGCCCAGCAGGTGGCCGGCCGGGACGCGGACGCCGTCGAGCGTCAGCGGGTGGGTGTCCGACGTGTGCCAGCCGACCTTGTCGTAGCTCGGTCCCACGGTGAGGCCCGCCGTGCCCGCGGGGACGAGGAACGACGAGAGCTCGGGATGGGTCGCGCCGTCCGCCCCGGTGCGCGTGCCGGTCACCGCGGTGACCGTGATGACGCTGGTGATCGACGTGCCGGAGTTGGTGATGAACTGCTTGGAGCCGTCGATCACCCACTCGCCGGTGCTCTCGTCCCGGCGCGCGGTGGTGCGCGTGGCGCCGGCGTCCGACCCTGCCCCCGCCTCCGTGAGGCCGAAGGCCGCGAGCGCGCGACCGTTCACCAGGTCGGGCAGCCAGCGCTGCTTCTGCTCGTCGGTGCCGTGCCGGAAGATCGGCATGATCCCCAACCCGACGCCCGCCTCGAGCGTCACGGCGATCGACTGGTCCACCCGCGCGAGCGCCTCGACCGCGAGGCACAGCGACACGTAGTCCTTGCCCTGCCCGCCGACGTCCACCGGGAACGGCAGCCCGAACAGCCCCAGCTCGCCCATCTGCTCGATGATCTCGACCGGCAGGCGCCGCTCGGTGTCGTACGTGTAGGCGGCGGGGGCCACCACCTGGTCCGCGAACTCGCGCACCACGGCGCTGAGCTTCCGCTGCTCGTCGGTGAGCACGGTGGACTGGGTCTCGCTGATCATGACGCTCCTCGGGTGGCTGGGTCTGCCGGAGTGTGTGCTGCCGCCACGGCGGGGTCTGCCGGCGCGGGAGCGTGGTCTTCGGGGGTGTCGACGGGTGGGTCGACGGATGGGTCGACGATGGCGACCACCTGGTCCAGGCGCACCTGGTCGCCGGCGCGCACGTCGAGGCGGACGACGCCGGCGACGGGCGCGAGCAGCGGGTGCTCCATCTTCATCGCCTCGACCACGACGACGGGCTGGCCGGCGGCGACGACGTCGCCGTCCGCGACCGGCACGGCGGACACCGTGCCGGGCATCGCCACGCGCACCACGGCACGGGTGGGGCCGTCCGCCGCACCGTCGTCGCCGTCGGCACCGAGCGCGCGCTCCTCGCGTCGCCGTGCGGCCAGCGCGGCGCGGTCGAGCACGGTGAACGACGCCGTCCGCCCGTCCCCGTGCACCCACACCACCGCGGGCGCCGCGGTGAGCGGGGTCGTGGCGCCGTCGGCCGGCGTGTCGTGGGCAGGTCGTCCGCTCACGGCACCGACCTGGCTCCTGGTGGTGCCGTCCACGGTGAGCAGGTGGCGGCCGTCGGCGAGCGGGCGCAGGGACGCGCGCACCGGCTCGCCCTCGTCGAGGACGACGACGGCGTCCTCGGGCCTTCCGGTGAGGGCGACGGCGTGCTCCGCGCCCGCCGCGTCGACGAGCACCGCGCGGCGCGGCGCCGGCGAGCCGTTGAGCCGCCAGCCGTCGACGGCGGCCCAGGGCCCGGACGCGCCCGCCGTGCTCGGGGCCAGGGCGAGCAGCGCCGCCGCGACCAGCGCGCCGTCGGACGCCCGGTCCGCCCCGGCGGGCTTCGAGTCCGGCATCGCGCGGACGAGTCGGTCGATGAGGCCGGTGTCGAGCCGGCCGGCACGCACGTCGTCGTCGGCGAGCAGGTCGCGCAGGAAGCCGGCGTTGGTCTCGACGCCCAGCACGACGACGTCGGCCAGCAGGCCGTCGAGCCGCGTGATCGCCTCGGCCCGCGTGGGCGCCCAGGCCACGGCCTTGGCGAGCATCGGGTCGTAGTCGCCGGTCACCTCGGCGCCCGGCACCAGCCCGCTGTCGAGACGCAGCGGCGTCGCCCCGGGGCCGGCGGGCACGCCGGCGTCGTCGTACCGGAGCACGTGCCCGGCGGCGGGGAGGAACCCGCGCGCGGGCTGCTCCGCGTACAGGCGTGCCTCGACGGCGTGCCCGTCCAGCCGGACGTCCTCCTGCCGGAGGCCGAGCGGCTCCCCGGCCGCGACGCGCAGCTGCTGCTCCACGAGGTCCAGGCCGGTGACCATCTCGGTCACGGGGTGCTCCACCTGCAGGCGAGTGTTCATCTCGATGAACCAGAACGTGCCGGGGTCGTCGCCGGGCGCCAGGAACTCCACGGTCCCCGCGCCCACGTAGCCCACCGACCGCGCCACCGCGCACGCGGCCTCCCCGAGCCGGGCCCGGGTCGCGTCGTCGACGACGGGCGACGGCGCCTCCTCCACCACCTTCTGGTGGCGGCGCTGCAGGGTGCACTCGCGCTCGCCCAGGTGCACGACGGCGCCGTGCGTGTCGGCCAGCACCTGCACCTCGATGTGCCGCGGCCGCTCGACGAGCCGTTCCAGGAGCAGCCCGTCGTCGCCGAACGACGCGGCGGCCACGCGACGGGCCGAGGCCAGCGCGCCGGGCAGCTCGTCCCCCGCGCGCACCACCTCCATGCCCTTGCCGCCGCCGCCCGCGACCGGCTTGACCAGCAGCGGGAAGCCGACGTCGCCGGACGCGGCGACCAGGGCCGCGTCGTCCAGACCGTCGTCGAGCGTGCCGGGCAGCACGGGGACGTCGTGGGACGCGACGAGCCGCTTGGCCGCGGCCTTGTCCGCCATGGTCTCCAGCGCCTCGACCGACGGCCCGACGAAGACGATGCCGGCACGCTCGCACGCCCGCGCCAGGGCGGGGTTCTCGGACAGGAAGCCGTAGCCGGGGTGGATCGCGTCGGCGCCGGTCGCGACGGCCGCCGCCACGACCGCCTCGACGTCGAGGTAGCTCTGCGGGGCGGGCGCCGGGCCGAGGCGGACGGCCAGGTCGGTCTCCCGCACGTGCCGGGCGTCCGCGTCGGCGTCGGAGTACACGGCCACGGAACGGATCCCCAGCCGCCGCAGCGTGCCGATGACGCGGCACGCGATCTCGCCGCGGTTCGCGACGAGCACGGTGTGAAGCTCCCGGGTACCCATCCCGCTCACATCCGGAAGAGCCCGAAGCGGGGCTCGGTCGGGTCGGGTGCGGGCAGCGGCGTGCGGGCGCAGACGCCCAGCGCCAGGCCGAGCACACGACGGGTGTCGGGCGGGTCCACGATGCCGTCGTCCCACAGGCGCGACGTGGCGTGGTACGGGTCGCCGGCCACCTCGTAGCCGTCGCGGATCTGGGCGCGGAAGGACTCCTCCTCGCCTGCGTCCCACTCCTCGCCGCGGCGCGCGAGCTGGTCGCGCTTCACGGTGGCGAGCACCGACGACGCCTGCGCCCCGCCCATGACGGAGATCCGGGACCCGGGCCACGACCACAGGAACCGGGGCGAGTACGCCCGCCCGCACATGGCGTAGTTCCCCGCGCCGAACGAGCCCCCGACGATGACGGTGAGCTTCGGGACACGCGTGGTCGCGACGGCCGTCACCATCTTGGCGCCGTCCTTCGCGATGCCGCCCGCCTCGGCGTCGCGGCCCACCATGAAGCCCGAGATGTTCTGCAGGAACAGCAGCGGGATGCCGCGCTGGTCGCACAGCTCGACGAAGTGCGCCCCCTTGAGCGCCGACTCGCGGAACAGCACGCCCGCGTTGGCCAGCACCCCGACCGGGTGGCCGTGGATGCGCGCGAACCCCGTGACGAGCGTCGTGCCGTACTCCGGCTTGAACTCGTGCAGCTCGCTGCCGTCGACGATCCGGGCGATCACCTCGCGCGGGTCGTAGGGCTGCTGCACGTCCACGGGGACCGCGGCGTACAGGCCCTGGGGGTCGACGACGGGCTCGCGGGAGGGCGCGACGTCCCACGCGGGCTCCGGGTCCGGCGGCAGCGTGCCGACGATGTCGCGGACCAGGTCGAGCGCGTGCTCGTCGTCCTCGGCGAGATGGTCGACGACGCCGGACCGCCGCGCGTGCAGCTCCCCGCCGCCCAGCTCCTCGGCGCTGACGTCCTCGCCGATCGCGGCCTTCACCAGCGGCGGCCCGCCCAGGAAGATCGTGCCCTGGTTCCGCACGATGACGGTCTCGTCGCTCATCGCGGGCACGTACGCACCGCCCGCCGTGCAGGAGCCGAGGACCGCGGAGATCTGCGGGATCCGTGCCGCCGACAGCTTCGCCTGGTGGAAGAAGATCCGGCCGAAGTGGTCGCGGTCGGGGAACACCTCGTCCTGCCGCGGCAGGAACGCGCCCCCCGAGTCCACGAGGTACACGCAGGGCAGCCGGTTCTCCAGGGCGATCTCCTGGGCCCGCAGGTGCTTCTTCACGGTGAGCGGGTGGTAGGTGCCGCCCTTGACGGTCGCGTCGTTGCAGACCACCATCACCTGCCGCCCGCTCACCAGCCCGATGCCGGCGATGACGCCCGCCCCGGGCCACTCACCGGCCTCGCCCGGGCCGGCGTCGACCCCGAAGGCCGCCAGGGGCGCCACCTCGAGGAACGGGCTGCCCTCGTCGAGCAGCCGGGCCACGCGGTCGCGGGGCAGCAGCTTGCCGCGCGACGTGTGCTGGTCGCGGGCCCGCCGGGTGCCGCCCTCGGCGGCGACGGCGGTGCGCTCGCGGAGGCGGTCCGCGAGCGCCCGCTGGGCTTCGTCGTTGGCGCGGGCGGCGTCGGCGCGGGGGTCGACGGCGGAGTCGAGGACGGTCACGGGGCCTCGCTCTCGTCGGTCGTCCCGGTCGCGGGCTCGCCGCCGAGCAGGAGGACGAGCGCCGGGTCGGCGAGCACCGCCCCGAGCTCGGCGAGGAAGCGGGCGCCCTGCTCGCCGTCGACCACGCGGTGGTCGAACGTGAGACTGAGCGTGGTCACCTGGCGCAGCGCCACCTCGCCGTCGTGCTCCCACGGGCGGCGGGCCACCTGGCCGAGGGCGAGGATGGCGGGCTCGCCCGGGTTGAGGATCGGCGTGCCCGCGTCGACGCCGAAGACGCCGACGTTGGTGATCGTCAGCGTGCCGTTCACGAGCCGCTCGGGCGTGGTGCGGCCCGCCCGCGCCGTCGTCGTGAGGTCGGTGAGCGCGGCGGCCAGCCCGGTGAGGGACAGCGTGTCCGCGGCAGGGACGTGCGGCACGACGAGCCCGCGGTCGGTCGCGACCGCGATGCCGAGGTTCACGTGCGCGGGCCGCACGATCTCCGCCTCGCCGCCCGGCAGGTCCGCCCACCGGCTGGTGAGCGCCGGGTGGTTCGGCAGCAGCGCCAGGACGGCGCGCGCCACCAGCGCGAGCACCGTGATCCGCTGCCCGCCGGCCATCGGGTGCGTCTTGAGCCGGGCCAGCAGCTCCATGCTCGCCGTGACGTCCACGGTGAGGAACACCGACGCCTGCGGCGCCGCCGCGCTCGCGACCATCGCCGCCGCCGTGCGCCTGCGCACGCCGCGCACGGGGGTGCGGGACTCGCCGCCCGCCGCGCGCGCCGTCGTCGCCGGTGCCTCGACCTCCGCCGCGCCCGACGACGCCGACTCGACGTCGTCGCGCGTGATGCGCCCGTGCGGGCCGGTGCCCGTGATCGTGGCGAGGTCGATCCCGCGCTGCCGCGCCAGCGCCCGCACGACCGGCGTCGAGCGCGGCCGCTCCATGTGCCCGTCCGGCGACGAGACGGACGAGACGCCGTTCGTGGCGAGGGCGGGTGCCGCCGGCACGTCCCTCCGCCGGCGTCGCGCCGGGCGTCCCGTGCGCGCGGGCCGCGCGCCGTACCCGACGAGGTTCGGCTCGGGCCCGTCCTCCCCCGCCGGACCCACGGAGCGGTCAGGGCCAGGCGCGGGTTCTGGTGCACCTGGTCCGGACAGGTCGAAGGTGACCAGCGGCTCGCCGACCTCGACGGTCTGGCCCTCCTCGGCGTGCAGCACCCGCACGACGCCGGCGCACGGCGAGGGCAGCTCGACCAGCGCCTTGGCGGTCTCCACCTCCGCGATCACCTGGTTGAGCTCGACGGCGTCGCCCACGGCCACGCGCCACTCGACGACCTCGGACTCCGTCAGCCCCTCGCCCAGGTCGGGCAGCTTGAACTCGCGGGTCGCCATCACGCTCCCACCTCCACGCCGGCGCCCGACGCCGGCACCCGGCCGAGCGCGCGGTCGATCCCCACGAGCACGCGGTCGAGGTCCGGCACCTGGTTGGCCTCGAGCTTCGCGGGCGGGTACGGGATGTCGTACCCGGTGACGCGCACGGGCGGCGCCTCGAGGAAGTCGAAGCACCGCTCGGTGACCGACGTCGCGATCTCCGCGCCGACGCCCGCCTGCCGCGGCCCCTCGTGCAGCACGACGAGCCGACCGGTGCGCCGCACGGACGCCGCGATCGTCTCGTGGTCGACCGGGGACAGCGAGCGCAGGTCGATCACCTCGACCGAGACGCCTTCGTCGGACGCCGCGGTCGCGGCGTCGAGCGCGGTCGCGACGTGCGAGCCGAACGTCACGAGCGTGACGTCGTCGCCCGGCCGGACCACCCGCGCGGCGCCCATCGGGGGTGCGTCGTCGAGCGGCAGGTCCGCGTCCACCTCGCCCTTGACGTGGTAGAGCCGCTTGGGCTCGAAGAAGACGACCGGGTCGTCGCAGGCGATCGCCTGCCGCAGCACGGTCGAGGCGTCCTGCGGGTTCGACACCGACACGACGCGCAGCCCGGCCGTGTGCACGAAGTACGCCTCCGGCGACTCCGAGTGGTGCTCGGCCGCGCCGATGCCGCCCGCCACCGGGATGCGGATCGTCACCGGGAGCGTGACCTTGCCGTTGGTGCGGGCGTGCATCTTGGCGAGCTGGCTGACGATCTGGTCGAACGCCACGTAGACGAACCCGTCGAACTGGATCTCCACGACCGGCCGGTAGCCGCGGTACGCCAGCCCGACGGCGGTGCCGAGGATGCCGGACTCCGCCAGCGGCGTGTCCACCACGCGGCGCGGCCCGAACTCCGCCTGCAGGCCGTCGGTCACGCGGTACACGCCGCCGAGCCGGCCGATGTCCTCGCCGAGCACCATGACGGTCGGGTCGTCGGTCATCGCGCGGCGCAGCCCGGCGCCGAGCGCCTTGGCCAGGGTGAGCGTCTGGGCGGTCATCGGTCGGCCCCCTCGCCGCTCGTCGTCCCGGTGATCGTGCCGGTGGTCGTGCCGGTGGTCGTGTCGGCGAAGCCCGCCAGGTACGCCGCGTGCTCGGCGCGCTCGGCCGCCACCGTCGGGTGGGGCTCGGCGTACACGTGGTCGAAGACGCTCAGCGGCGGCGGGTCCTCCAGGGCGACGACGCCGGCCCGCAGCTCGGCGGCGACGGCGTCGGCCGCCGCGCGCACCCGCGCCTCGTCGCCGTCGTCGAGCAGGCCGCCCGCCCGCAGGTACGCGGCGAGCCGGGCGACGGGGTCGCGCTCGGCCCAGACGTCCAGCTCGGCCGGGTCGCGGTAGCGGGTGGGGTCGTCGGCGGTGGTGTGCGGTCCCATCCGGTAGGTGACCGCCTCGACGAACGTGGGGCCGCCGCCGGTGCGGGCGCGGTGCAGCGCCTCGCGCGTCGCGGCGAGGACGGCGAGCACGTCGTTGCCGTCCACGCGCACGCCCGGGACGCCGAAGCCGTCGGCCCGGCGGACGAGCGGCACGCCCGACTGCAGGGACACCGGCTCGGAGATCGCCCACTGGTTGTTCTGGCAGAACAGCACCAGCGGCACCTGCCAGGTCGCCGCGAAGACGAACGCCTCGTTGACGTCGCCCTGGCTCATCGCGCCGTCGCCGACGTACGCCACGACGGCGGCCGTGCCGTCGCCGCCCACCTCCACGGCACCGCGCTCGACGTCCGCCTGGATCCCCAGCGCGTAGCCCACGCCGTGCAGGGCCTGCGCACCGATGATGACCTGCGGCGTCGCCATGTTCACCGCGTACGGGTCCCAGCCCGACGCCGTGATCCCGCGCCACACGCGCAGCAGGTCGACCGGCGCGACGCCGCGCTTACGGGCCACCGCGTGCTCCCGGTAGCTGGAGAACACGAAGTCGTCGCCGCGCAGCGCCGTGGCGGAGCCCACCTGGGCCGCCTCCTGACCCTGCAGCGGCGGCCACAGCGCGAGCTCGCCCTGCCGCTGCAGCGCCGTCGCCTCGGCGTCGATGCGCCGCGCCACGACCATGTCCTCGTACAGCGCCAGCAGCGCCGACCGGGCCTCGTCCGTGCCCGCGTCGACGTCCGTCAGCCAGCGGTCGAGCGCCGGGTCCGGGTGTCGCACGCCCTTCTCGTCGAGCAGCCGGACCGTGCCGTCTGCATATGCCTCGTCCGTCGTACCGGACGCCGTCTCCGTCCGCGCTCCACCCGCTCGTGACAGGTCGTCGCGGGACGTCGAACCCATGGTGCTGGGCATCGTCGCCTCACCTCGTGTGTCGCCGGCCGCTCCGCGTCGAGCGCCGGATACCGCGAACGTAACGCCGCTCACAGAGTGCGACCAGCACCCCGCGACACCTTGAGCAGAGTGCTCAGGCCGACCCCGTTAGGCTGGTCGATGTGCGCAGCTACGACGCCGTGGACCTGAGCCTGCTGACGGCGCTCGCCGACGACCCGCGGGCCACCATCGCCGCCCTCGCGGAACGCCTGCGCCTGTCCCGGAACACCGTGCACGCACGGCTGACCCGGCTCGAGGAGTCGGGCGCCTTCCTCGACTTCGACCGCCGCATCAACCCCGCCGCGCTGGGACACCCGCTGACCGCGTTCCTCGAGGTCACCGTGCGCCAGCGCGAGCTGCCCGCCATCGTCGACCGGCTGGCCGAGATCCCCGAGGTCGTGCAGGCGTACGGGCACAGCGGCGCCGCCGACCTCCGCGTGCACGTCGTGTGCCGGGACACCGACCACCTGTTCCGCATCGACGCCGCCATCCTCGCCATCGACGGCGTGGAGCGCACCGAGACGTCGCTGTCCATGGGCGAGCTCATCCCCTACCGCATCCGCCCGCTCATCGAGGCCGCGCGGCGCGCCCTCTGAGCCGGGCCTGCGCCTGCTCGCGATCAGCCGGTGCGGCTGATCCAGCCCTCGGGACGCACGCCCGGCGCCGCCCAGACGAGGCCCAGGCGGATGCCCGGGTCGACGTCCTGGGTGAACTCCAGCTCCTGGGTGCCGGCGCCCAGTCCGTTCTCCGCGGATCCCGCGACGCGCGAGGTCAGGGTCCACCCGGCGGACTCCACGCGATCCTCGAGGTCGGCGAGGTCCCCGACGACCTCCAGCTCGACGTCGACCGAGCCGGGCGGGCCCGCGGAGTCGTCGCACCAGAACTCGCCCTCGGTGCTCCCCCCGAGCGCATCGACGAGGGCCGCGGCCTCCTCGACCAGGCGGTCGCCGTACTCGTGCTGTTCCGCCGCGCACTGCTCCTCGTAGCCCCACCAGGCACCGGCCACGTCGGCCGAGCAGCCGGACACCGCCAGCCCTCCGGCCACCCCCACGACGCCCGCCCAGGCACGCCCTCTCACCCGTGCCTCGTGGGCCACGGACTGCCGACCGGAGCCTCGTCGGCGCGACGTTCTCCGGGCCGCGCGGGACCGGGCTGACCTCGTCACCCGGCCCACCGCACGACGACGTCGGCGCCGTCGCGCGTGGCCTCGATCAGCTCGGCGTTGCGCTGGTCGGAGCCGTTCGCCCACCGGCGGGCGTCGTCGCGGCTCTTGCCGAAGGCGTGGTGCCGGTCCTCGAGGCGCGCGAGGCGGACGACGTCGGGCACGTCGAGGTACCAGACCTCGGTCATGCGGGCCCGGGCGGCGGGCCACGCGCCGGTGGGCGCGAGCAGGTAGTTGCCCTCCGTCACGACCAGCGGCACGTCGGCCGGCACGGCGACCCCCGCCGCCACGGGCTCCTCGATCTCGCGGCGGAAGACCGGGGCGTAGACGGGCGCGTCGCCGGGACGCGCGTCGGCGAGGCGGGCGACCAGCGCCGCGTACCCGGCGTCGTCGAACGTGTCGACCGCGCCCTTGCGGTCGCCGCGGCCGAGGTCGGCCAGGACGGCGTTCGACAGGTGGTAGCCGTCCATCCCGACCTCGACGGCCAGCGCCGGGCCGAGCGCCTCGACGATCGCCCGCGCGAGCGTCGACTTCCCCGCCCCCGGCGGGCCGACGATCCCGAGGACGCGCCGCTCGCCGGGCACCGCCAGCCGCCGGGCGCGCGCGACGAGCTCCGCCGTCGTCGCCCCGACCGTCGTCACCCCTCGTCCCGCGAGCTGTCAGGGCCAGGAGCAGCAGAACCTGCACGTGGCTCTGACAGCTCGGGGAGGTGCGCGAGCCAGGCACGCGGCCCGACCTTCCGCACCCGGACGCTCGCGACGCGCACGGCGGCGGCGCAGGCGTCCTGCAGCCCGGCCCCGCGGGCGAGCGCCACGGCCAGCGCGCCGTGGAACGCGTCGCCCGCGCCGAGGGTGTCCTGCACGTCGACCCGGGGCACGGGCACGGTGCCGTGCTCGCCGACCACGACGGCGCCGTCGTCGCGCCGGCGCGGCAGCGCCCAGGTCACCGGGTCCCCGCCGTGGGTGACCACCACGGACCGCGCCCCCAGCAGCAGCGCGCCGTGCGCGGCGTCGGCCGCGCCGGGCGCGACGTCCGCCGGCACGGTGAAGTCCGCGCTGAGGGCGGCGACGTCCGCCGCCGGCAGCAGGTCGGCGAACACGGGCCGCCACCGGCCGCCGTCCACCACGATCAGCGGCCGGGGGCGCAGCTCGTCGACGTGCGCGAGCACGGCCCGGGCGATCGCGGGGTGGTGGCCGTCGAGGAGCACGACGTCCGGTCGGGGCAGCCCCGCGAGGGCGTCGGGCCGCGGCGCGCGCACCGCGACCAGCGCCGCGTCGGGCGAGACCACGGAGCGCTCCCCCGTCGCGTCGTCGACGAGCACCGCCGAGACCGCGACGGGGAACTCCTCGTCCGGGCCCGCGACGTCGTGCACCTGCACCTCGCGGTCGTCGAGGTCCGCGCGCACCGCCTGGGCGATCGGCCCGGCGCCGAGCGCGCTGACCAGGATCGCGTGCGCCTCGAGCGCGGCCGCCGTGACGGCGGCGTTGGCCGCCGGGCCGCCGGCCGCGACGTCCTGGCGCGTCGCGGTGACCTTCTCGTTCGCGCCCGGGCGTCCCGACGCCCGGTGCACCACGTCGAGCGTCGTCAGCCCGACGAACCAGCAGACCACCATCGGCGCTCCTCCTCCCGGTCGGTGGCGACGACGGCTCAGCGGCCGGTGCCGTCCACGGCGTGCGGCTCGATGGCCGCGATCTCGTCGTCGGTGAGCGCCGGCGCGGACAGCGCGGCCACGTTGTCCTCGAGCTGCGCCACCGACGAGGCGCCGATGAGCGCCGACGTCACGCGCGCGTCGCGCAGCACCCACGAGAGGGCGAGCTGCGCGAGCGTCTGGCCGCGACCCTCGGCGATCGCGGCGAGGGCCCGCGCGCGGTCGAGGTACGTGTCCGTGAGGTTCGACGACGACAGGAACGGCGAGTCGCTGCGGGCGGCGCGCGAGCCCTCCGGCGCCGAACCGCCCAGGTACCGCCCGGTGAGCAGGCCCTGCGCCAGCGGGGAGAAGACGATCGTGCCGACGCCCAGGTCCTCGACGACGTCGAGCAGCGACTCGCTCTGGTGGCCGTCGTAGGCGTCGTCGCGGTCGGCGATCTCCACGTGCCGGTTGAACATCGAGTAGCTGGGCTGGTGGATGAGCAGCGGCACGCCGAGGTCGGCGAGCACCTGCGCCGCCTCGCGCGTGCGCGACGGCGAGTAGTTCGAGACGCCGACGTACGTCGCCTTGCCCTGCTGGACGGCGGACGCGAGGGCGCCCATGGTCTCGGTGAGCGGCGTCGAGGGGTCCGGGCGGTGGTGGTAGAAGACGTCCACGTGGTCCAGGCCCATGCGCGTCAGCGACTGGTCGAGCGACGAGAGCAGGTACTTGCGGGAGCCGTGGTCGCCGTACGGGCCGGGCCACATGTCGTAGCCGGCCTTCGTGGAGATGACGAGCTCGTCGCGGTAGGGAGCGAGGTCCTTGGCCAGGTGACGGCCGAAGTTCTCCTCGGCCGAGCCGTAGGGCGGGCCGTAGTTGTTCGCGAGGTCGAAGTGCGTGATGCCCAGGTCGAACGCGCGGCGCAGGATGGCGCGCTGGTTGTCGAAGGGGTTCACGTCGCCGAAGTTGTGCCACAGGCCCAGCGACAGGGCGGGCAGGTCGAGGCCGGAGCGGCCGGTGCGGCGGTAGGTCATCGACTCGTAGCGGGCGTCGTCGGCCAGGTACCGAGGTGCGAGAGGCATGGCCCCATCCTCGCGCACCCGGCCGACGCGTCGCGCGGTGCGATCACTCGGCGGGCGGCACCGGGAAGTTCGCACGGAACACGTTGTCCGGGTCCCAGTCGCGCTTCACCTCGCGCAGGCGGGTCAGCGTGGGCTCCGGGAAGGCGTCCGTGATCCGCTCGGGCCGGGTGTCCGTGTCGAACGACAGGTACAGCCCGTCGGTGTACGGCGCCATCACGTCGTCCCACACGGCGTCGAGCCCGGCCTGCGACGACGACATCGCCGACAGCAGGAAGTTCTGGTGCCGGTGCGCGTACGCCGTCGCGCCCTCCTCGACGTCGTTCGCCGCGCCGCCGGTGGCGCGGACCTGCAGGAAGTACGCCTCCCCCGACAGCGCGAGCTTCTCGAACGCGCGGGCGGTCGCGGTGTCCAGGTGCGCCACCAGCCCGGAGCGCACGGCGGGGTCGCCGCCGCCCTGGTGGTGCTTCTCCCCCGCCTGCACGACGCCCGCGTAGGGCAGCAGGTACGCCTGGTGGCCCAGCAGCGGCCCGGCGCCGGCGAGCCGCTCGAGCTGCTCGACGGCGGCGTCCGTGTCGTCGCCCGCCCAGACGGTCATGAGCTGGGCGACCGGGCCCTGGTCGTCGCTGCCGTCGGCGAGCCGCCCCCGACGGCCGGGCGAGAGGATGAGGAAGCTCGTCAGCTCGCGCGGCGCGGACTCGACGACGGCGCCCCACCGCTCGAGGGTGCCCGCGACGTCGGTCGCGTCGAGCGTCATCTGCGAGAACACGACGGCGCCCTGGTCCCCCAGCGCCATCGCCTCGATCTCCACCCACGTGACGACGCCCAGGTTGCCGCCCGCGCCGCGCAGCCCCCAGAACAGGTCGGGGTGCTCGTCGGCCGACGCCCGCACCACGCGCCCGTCGGCCGTGACGACCTCCGCCGCGACGACGTGGTCGATCGTCAGCCCGTACAGGCGTCCGAGGAAGCCGACGCCGCCCGCGGTGGCCAGCCCGCCGACGCCCACGCCACCCGAGTCGCCGGAGCTGATCGCCCAGCCTCGGGGCGCGAGCACCTCGGCGACACGACCCCACGTCGCGCCGACGCCGACCCGCACGCGCCGGGCGGCCTCGTCGACCACCTCGACCTGGTCCAGCGCGCCCAGGTCGACGACGATCCCGCCGTCGTTGGTCGACCGGCCGCTGATGCCGTGCCCGCCGGACCGCACGCCCAGCGGCACGTCCTGCGACCGCGCGAACCGCACGGCCTCGGCCACCTGCGCGGTGTCGCGGGGACGCAGGACGAGGCCGGGCGCCCCGGAGCGCAGGTAGTTGTGCCGCACGCCGTCGTACGCACGGTCGCCGGGCTCGACGGCGGAGGCCGCGAGCGCCGCGGGCACCGCCGCGTAGTCGATGCCGGGCCGGCGCAGCGCGATCGCTCGCGCGCCGCGCTGCGTGGCGGCGGGCGTCGTGCCCGACGACGCACGCTCGCGCGCCACCAGCTCGCGCACCGCCGGCGCGACCTCCTGGCCGTACACCTGGATGAGGGTGGGGTCGTCGGCCGCGAGGATCACGGTGCCGATGCCGTCCTCGAGCGCGAGCGTCGCCAGCTCGTCGACCCACTGCTCCACAGGGCCCTGGAGGAAGCCCTGCGGCTGCGCGGTGACGGCGCCCTGCACGTTGAGCAGGCGCCGGATCTCGGCCGGGTGGCGCCCCGCCTCCGCGGCGGCCTCGTCGATGATCGCGTGCCCGCGCTGCAGGTCGCCGTCCTTGAGGTACGCGAGCGAGGGAAGCCAGCCGTCGGCCTTGCGGGCGATCAGCCGCAGCATGCGGGGCTTGAGCGCGCCGAGCCAGATCGGGACGTCGTGGGCCGGCTCGGGACCGCGCTTGGCGCCGGCGACGCGGTGGTGGGTGCCGTCGACCCGCAACGAGCGGCGCTCCCGCCCGTCCCAGATCCCGCGGATGATGTCGAGCGCCTCGTCGAGGGCGTCGACGGACTCGCCGGGGGTGAGGCGCGTGCCGCCCATCGCGACGATCGGGTCCCAGAACCCGCCGGCGCCGAGGCCGAGCGCGGCGCGGCCCCCGGACAGCAGGTCGAGCGACGCGACGGCGCGCGCGAGCACGGCGGGCGGCCGCAGCGGCAGGTTGAGCACGTTGCCCGCGACGGTCACCCGCTCGGTCTGCGCGGCCACCCAGGACAACAGGGTCCACGTGTCGAGGAAGCCCGGCTGGTACGGGTGGTCCTGGAACGTCACCAGGTCGAGCCCGGCCGCCTCCGTGGCCTGCGCGAGCCGCACCGGCTGCTGCGGGTCGCGGTTCGTGGGGGTGAGGAACGTGCCGAAGACCAGGTCGTGGCCGTAGTCCGTCATGCGGGACCTTTCGCGGGAGGACCGCTCCCGTCGTCCGGGAGATCGTCTGTCGTACAGACGATATCAGCGGCAACTCTTCTGCCGCGCCGCACATTCCGCTTACCATGGCACGGTGAGCACCACCGCCGACACGACCCGCAGCACCGCGGAGACCGCCACCAGCGCGGACGCCCCGTCCCCGCTGGGCTGGTCCCTCGCCGCGCTGCTGCGCGAGTGGAGCGCCCGCGTCGCGGCCGCCTGCGCCGACGTCCCGCACGGGGGCCGCGGCTACGAGGTCCTCGCCGCCGTCACCCACGACGCCCCGCCCACCCAGGCGGCGCTCGCCGCCCGGCTCGGCATCGACCGCACCGTGATGACGTACCTCCTCGACGAGCTGGCCGGCTGCGGGCTGGTCGAGAGGCAGCCCGACCCGGCCGACCGCCGCGCGCGCCGGATCGTCGTGACCGACCACGGCCGTGCCGTCCTCGCCGACCTCGACGCCCGCGTGCGGACCGCCGAGGACGAGCTGCTCGCCGGGCTGGACGACGTCGAGCGCACGGCCCTGCGCCACCTGCTCGTGCGCGCCGCCACCGGCGCCGCGCCGGGCGACGACCGCTGCGCCGTCGTCGCGCGCGTCGTCGACCCCTCCTGACCCTCCGGTGGACGCGATCGAGCGTGCTGACCCGATCCCCGAGCGAACTATGGAGGAATCAGGTCAGCACGCTCGGCGCGAGAGCCGTCAGCCGCCGATCGCCGCGCCCACGTCCTGGAGGAAGGCGTCGGCCGCCTCGTCGGGCGTCATGCGCTCGAACAGCACCTCGGTGTTGATCCGGATCATGATGTCCTGGATCTCGTTCGCGCCGCTCGGCGGCACGGCCGGGTTGTCGACGATCTCGGGCTCCAGGGCCGCCATGAAGTCCGCGACCTTCTGGTCCGCGGCCGTCAGCTCGGGCAGGATCCCCTCGCGCACCGTCAGGTTGGCCGGCAGGCCGCGGTCGGTGAGCTGCAGCTCGGCGACCTCCGGGTCGTTGAGCAGGAAGTCCACGAGCTTCGCCGACTCCTCGGGGTGCTCCGTCTTCGCGGAGACCGAGTAGTACATGGCCGGCTTGAAGTACATGCCGGTGCGCTCGAACTCCGACTCGCCGGGCAGGCGGAGCAGCTCCAGCTCGTGGCCGGACGCGTCGGAGAGCGCGCCGAGCTGGTTGGACCACCACACGCCCATCGCGCCGGCGTTGGTGCCGAGCAGCGAGCCCTCGGGCCCGGCGTTCTGGTACTCCACCGACCGCGACGCGTCGGGCTGGCCGCCGTTCGCCATGAGGTCCAGCGACGTCTGGAAGAACTCCGCGACCGTCTCCTTCGAGACGCCCAGCGTGCCGTCCACGTTGTAGAGGGTCTCGCCCTTCTGCCGTGCCAGCACGTTGAGCCCGGCCTCGTTGAAGCCGTAGTCCTGCGCGCCCCAGACGCCGTCGCCCGCGCCCTTCGCGACCTGCCCGGCGATGTCGACGTACTCGTCCCAGGTCCAGGTCGTGTCGTCGGGCATCTCGACGCCGGCGTCGGCGAAGATCTGCGGGTCGGCGACCATCGCGTACGCGTTGACGCCCGTCGGGATCCCGACGAGCTTGCCGTCGACCTCCCCCGTGCTGAGGATGTCCTCGGGGATCTCGGACGTGTCGACGCCGCTCAGCTCGCCGATGACGCCGCGCGACGCATAGTCGGACAGGTACCGCTCCTCCTGGGTGATGACGTCCGGGGTGTCGCCGCCGGCCGTGGCCGTGGCGAGCTTGTCCCAGTAGCCGTCCCAGTCGGTGTAGTCCGGCACGACGGTGATGCCGGGGTTCTTCTCCTCGAACAGGTCGATGATCTGCTGCGTGGTCTTGTGCCGGTCGTCCGACCCCCACCACGCGAAGCGGATCTCGACGTTCCCGTCGCCGCCGCCGTCCTCGTCGGACGGCAGGGCGCCGGAGTCGCCGGAGCAGGCGGTGAGGGCGAGAGCCCCCGCCGCGGTGAGCGCGACGAGCGCGACGCCGCGGCGCCGCGGGGCCCGGGTGGCTGTGACTCGCATGAGGTTCTCCTTCGAACGACGGGTGCGAACTACTTGATGCCGGTGGTGGCGATGCCCTTGACGAGGTACTTCTGGCCGAACAGGAAGACGAGGAACACGGGGATCAGGGAGACGATCGACATCGCGAACAAGGGCCCCCACGAGCTGTTGCTCGTGGCGTCCACGAAGGTCCGCAGCGCGATGGGCACGGTGTACATGTCCGGCTTCGTCAGGAAGATGAGCTGGCTGAAGAAGTCGTTCCACGTCCAGATGAACGTGAAGATCGCGGTGGTGGCGAGCGCCGGGAGCGACAGCGGCAGCATGATCCGCAGGTAGATGCGCACGTGCCCGCAGCCGTCGAGGCGGGCCGCCTCGTCGAGGTCCTTCGGGATGCCGCGGAAGAACTGCACCATGAGGAACACGAAGAACGCGTCCGTGGCCAGCAGCTTCGGCACGATCAGCGGCAGGAACGTGTTGATCCACGACAGCGACGAGAACAGGATGTACTGCGGCACGATGATCACGTGGATCGGCAGCATGATCGACATGAGCATGATCGCGAACCACAGGTTGCGGCCCCGGAACTTCAGCCGGGCGAACGCGTAGGCCGCCATCGAGCACGAGACCAGGTTGCCCAGCACCGAGCCGAGCACGACGATCGCCGAGTTCAGCAGGTAGTGGCTGAACGGGTCCAGCAGGGCGTTCCAGCCGTCGGTGTAGTTGCCGAGGTCCCACTCGGTGGGGATCAGCCCGGGCTCGCGGAAGATGAGCTCGGTCGGCTTGAACGAGCTCGCCAGCATCCACAGCAGCGGGTAGAGCATGACCAGCCCGAAGGCGATCAGCGCGACGTGCCGCAGCACGCGGCGGACGGCGGCCCAGGCGCGGCCGCGGGGCGGACGCCGCTCGGGGTAGGTCGCCGCCACCTCGGAGAGCGTGGGACGGGGACCCGTGGGGTGCGACCCGGGGCGCGGCTCGGTCCGCGCGGGAGCGTCAGTCATCGTAGAAGACCCAGAACTTGGAGGCGAGGAAGTTCACGACGGTCATCCCCGCCACGACGAGCAGCAGGAACCACGCCATCGCGGACGCGTAACCCATCTGGTAGGAGCTGAAGCCCTTCTCGTAGAGGTACAGCGTGTAGAAGAGCGTGGAGTCGACCGGCCCGCCCGTGCCCCCGCTGACGATGAACGCCTGCGTGAACGACTGGAACGCCCCGATGAGCTGCAGCACCAGGTTGAAGAAGATGATCGGCGTGAGCAGCGGCACCGTGATGCTGCGGAACCGGCGCCAGCGGCCGGCGCCGTCGATCGACGCGGCCTCGTAGTACATCGCCGGGATCTGCCGCAGCCCCGCCAGGAAGATGATCATCGGCGCGCCGAACGTCCAGACGTTGAGGATCATGAGGGTGCCGAGCGCGTAGTCGGGGTGCGACACCCAGCCGACCCCCTCGATCCCGAAGAACCCGAGGACCTGGTTCACGAGGCCGTCGGCCCCGAACACCTGGCGCCACAGGATGGCGATGGCGACGCTGCCGCCGAGCAGCGACGGCAGGTAGTACACGGACCGGTAGAACGCGAGGCCGCGCAGGCCCTTGTCGAGCACCATGGCGAGGGCGAGCGCGGCGGCGAGCTGCAGCGGCACCGAGACGAGCACGTAGGTGAACGTGACCTTGAGCGCCTGGAAGAACCGCGGGTCGGAGAACATCGCCGTGTAGTTCTCGAGCCCGATCCAGCCCGGGGCCTCGAGCAGGCTGTAGTCCGTGAAGGAGAGGTACAGGGACGCGACGAGCGGGAACGCCGTGACGAGGACCAGCCCGACGAACCACGGGGCGAGGAAGAGCGCCGCGGCCTTGCCGTCCCCCTTGCGCCGCTCCCGGGCGGCACCTCGGGCGCGCGCGACCTCCTGGATCACCGCCATCGCGGCACCCCGCCGGTCCCGCTGCCGATCACGCTGCCGATCGGCGTGCTGGTGGGCGTCATCGCCGGCCTCCTGATCTTCGTCGATCCGAGGTGTCCAGGAACCCGCTCCTCCTGGAAACCGGTTGCTTCTCGGGAACGTACCACGAGAGGAACCGGTTTCCAATGGTGTACCGTCGGCTCGTGAGCACGAGGAGGCATCGATGCCTGAGCTGAACGTCCGGCGCCCGTCCGTCACCATCGCGGACGTCGCCGCCGCCGCAGGCGTCTCGCGCGCCACGGTCTCCCGCGTGATGAACGGTCGCAGCACCGTCGACCCCGCCATCGCCGCGCGCGTGCAGGAGGCGGCGATCGACCTCAACTACCGCCCCAGCAACGTGGCGCGCAGCCTGTCCCTCGGGCGCACGGAGACCGTCGCCCTCGTCGTGCCCGACCTGGGCAACCCGGTGTTCCAGCAGATCCTGCGCGGCGTGACCTCCGCCGCCGCGGAGGACGGCTACCGCGTGCTCGTCGCCGACGCCGCCGAGGACCCCTCGGAGGAGGCGGCCATCGCCCGCGAGGCGCGCATGCGCTGCGACGCGCTCATCCTGGTCGCGCCGCGCATGCCCGGCACCGCGCTCGACGCGCTGCTCCCCCTCGTGACGCCGGCGGCGGTGATCAACCGCGCGGTCGAGCACCCCGCCACCCCCAGCCTGGTCATCGACTACGAGGACGCCACCGTTCAGGTCGTCGAGCACCTCGTCGGCCTCGGGCACCGCCGCCTCGCCTACCTCGCCGGCCCGCGGGCCGCCGCGACCGACGTCGCCCGGCGCGCCGGGCTCGCCACCGCCCGCGACCGCCACCCGGACCTCGAGATCGTCGAGCTCCCCGTGGGTGCCGACCTGGCGTCCGGCCACGCCGCCGCGGGCGAGGTGCTCGCGAGCCGCGCCACCGCCGTCGTCGCCTACAACGACCTGGTGGCGTTCGGCCTCCTGGCCGCGCTCAACGAGGCGGGCGTCGCCGTGCCCGGCGACATCTCGGTGGCCGGCTACGACGACATCGACCTCGCCCGGTACGCGACGCCCGGCCTGACCACCGTGTCCGTGCCCCAGGCCGAGCTGGGCCGCCAGGCGTGGCGCGAGCTGCACGCCGTCATCGACGACGACGCGCACGCGGCCACCACCACCCGGTTCACCGCCCGCCTCGAGGCCCGCTCCAGCACCGGCCCCGTGCCGCGCGGCATCGCGCGTGCCGTCGTCGCGGAGCCCGAGCCGGCCGCCGCGCCCGAGGCCGACGTCGTCGACCCGGGCCCGACGTGGTCGGTGGAGCCGCGCGAGATCGTGCTGCGGCACACGCGCGACCGGGTGCCCCTGGCGCGGTACGTCGACGGCGAGCGGCTGCCGGCCATCCATTCCCCGCGCCCGTACCTGCACCCGGTGCACTCGCTGGCGGGCGTGGCCCTCACCGAGTCCGAGCCGGTGGACCACCGGCACCACTACGGCGTGAGCGTGGCGGTGCCCGACGTCAACGGCACGAGCTTCTGGGGCGGCCGCACGTTCGTGGCCGACGTCGGCCCCACGCTGCTGCCCAACCACGGCCGCCAGGTGAGCACGCGCGCGGAGGTCGACCCGCTCGCGCCCCACGTGCTGCACGACGCGGTGCGCTGGGACGACGAGCACGGCAACCCCCTGCTGGACGAGCAGCGCCGGCTCGGCGCCCGCCTCCTCGACGACGGCACGTGGGTGCTCGACTGGCGCACCACGCTGCACGCGTCGTACCAGCCGCTGGAGATCCGCTCGCCTGCCACCAACGGGCGCCCGGGCGCCGGGTACGGCGGCGTCTTCTGGCGCGCGCCGATGTCGCAGAGCACGGTCGTGCTGTCGGCCGACGGCGAGGGCGAGGCGCTGGCCCACGGCAGCACGTCGCCCTGGGTCGCGTACGTCCAGCAGCACCACGACCCCTACGCCGAGGACCGCCCGACGACGCTGCTGCTGGCGCAGACGTCGCCGCCGCGCCCCTGGTTCCTGCGCGCCGCGGAGTACCCCGGCGCGGGGCCCGCGCTCGCCTGGGACACGCCGCTCGTCGTGCCCGCGGGCGGCACCGTCGAGACGGGCGTCGTGGCCGCGCTCGTGGACCGCGCGCTCGACCACGACGAGGCCGCGGCCCTCGCCGCCAGGCTGCGCTGACCCCTCCCGGCACGCCGCCACGACACGGACAGGACGACGATGACCGACCCGACCTCCGACGGACTCGCCCCGCAGATCGCGGTCGTGGGCCTGCACGGCCACGGCGCCTCCCACGTGCGCCGGGTGCTCGAGCTGCAGCGCGCCGGACGGGCACGGCTCGCGGCCGTCGTCGACCCGCGCGAGCCGGGCCCCGGTCACGACGCGCACGACGCCGGGGCCCCCTGGTTCCCGACGCTCGGCGACCTGCTGTCCACCCCGCAGGCGCGCGTCGACGTCGTCGTGCTGAGCACGCCCATCCCCACGCACCTGCCGCTCGCGCGCGCCGCCATGGAGGCGGGCATCGACGTGCTGCTGGAGAAGCCGACGACGGCGTCGCTCGCCGAGCACGCCGAGCTCGTCGCGGTGGCCGAGCGGACGGGCCGCCGTTGCCAGGTGGGCTTCCAGACCTTCGGGTCGCACGCCCTGCCCGCGGCCGCGGACCTCCTGGCCCGGGGCGAGATCGGCGAGGTGCAGGGGCTCGGCGCCGTCGGCACCTGGGTGCGCACGGCGTCGTACTGGAGGCGCGCCGCCTGGGCCGGCCGACGTCGGCTCGACGGCCGCGACGTCGTCGACGGGGTGGTGACCAACCCGCTGGCGCACGCCGTCGCGACCACCCTGCGGCTGGGCGGGGCGACCACCGCGCAGGACGTCGCCTGGGTGGACACCGACCTGTACCGCGCCAACCCGATCGAGGCCGACGACACCTCCGCGGTGCGGGTCAAGGACGCCGCCGGCCGCCGGTACGGCTTCGGTCTCACGCTGTGCGCGGCCGAGCGCACCCCCGCGCGGGTAGTGGTGACCGGCACCCGCGGCGAGCTGGTGCTCGAGTACGAGCACGACCGCCTGCTGCTGCGCACGGACTCCGTGCAGATGGACAAGACCTACGGGCGCGCCTCCCTGCTGGACGACCTGCTGGCCGCGCGCGCCGACGACCGCCGCCCCCTGCTGTGCGACGTCCGCGACACGGGCGCGTTCATGCGGGTGCTGGAGGCCGTGCGCACCAGCGCCGACCCGACACCGATCGCGCCCGAGCACGTCGAGTGGCACGGCGACGGCGACGAGCGGCGCCCCGTGGTGCGCGACGTCGAGCACTGGTGCGCCGAGGTCGCGCGCACGCAGCGCACGTTCGCCGAGCTCGGGGCGCCCTGGGCCGGCTGACGCGCCGCACCTCCCCGGCCGACACCGTCGTCGGACGGGTACCGCCGGAACGAAGGAGTTTCGCACCATGCCCCCACCGTCCCAGCCCTCCCCTGCCCTCCCGGGCCGACGCCGTCCCCGCGCGGCCGCCGCCCTCGCCGCCGCCGCGCTGCTCGTCACGTCCGGCGCCGGCGCCGCCTCGGCCCACGGCGGGCACCCCGGCCCCGGCCATCCCCCGCGCACCGACCTCGGCCGCCAGGTCGTGACCCCGGGCGCGGAAGGGTGGGCGTCGGTCGCCACGACGACCGCGCCCGAGGGCGTCGCACGCGACTCCGCGCCGGTCACCGGGGGCGCCGCGGCCGCGGCGTCCGAGGTGTACGTCGTCGACACGTGGGCCGAGCTCCGCGACGCCCTGGGCGGCCGTGCCGGCGCCGACCTCGACGACGGACGCGGGCTCGAGGTGCCACGGATCGTCTACGTGCGCGGCACGATCGACGCGTTCACGGGCGAGGACGGCACGGCGCTGGACTGCCAGGACCTCGCCGGCCGGGTGCCGGTGGCAGGCACCGGGGACGCGTTCTCCATGGACGACTACGTCGCGGCCTACGACCCCGCCGTCTGGGGCACCGACGAGCCCGCCGGGCCGCTGGAGGACGCGCGGGTCGCCGCAGCCAAGGTCCAGGCCGCGCAGACGCAGGTGCACGTCGGCTCGAACGTCACGATCGTCGGCGTGGGCGACGACGCGCGGATCGTCGGGGCGAACCTGCGGATCCGCGACTCGCACAACGTCATCGTGCGCAACCTGACCCTCTCGGACGGCCGCGACTGCTTCCCGCAGTGGGACCCCACCGACGGCGACCTCGGGAACTGGAACTCCGCCTACGACAACCTGTCCGTCTGGACCTCCACCGGCGTGTGGGTGGACCACAACACCTTCGACGACGGGGACCACCCGGCGTCGTCGCTGCCGCAGGTGTTCGGTCGGCCGTTCGAGATCCACGACGGCCTGCTCGACGTCACGCACGGCGGCGACCTGGTGACCGTGTCGTGGAACCGCTTCGAGTCCCACGACAAGACGATGATCATCGGCTCGTCCGACTCACGGCTGCAGGACCGCGGCCAGCACCGCGTGACGATCCACCACAACCACTTCCAGGACATCGGCCAGCGCGCACCGCGCGTGCGCTTCGGCGACGTGCACGTCTACGACAACTCCTACGCGCAGTCGACGGCGTCGTCGTTCCAGTACTTCTGGGGCGCCGGCAAGGAGTCGAGCCTGGTCGTGGAGAACAACGCGCTGCGCCTCGCCCGGGGCGTCGACCCGGCGCGGGCGGTGGGCACCTACGGCGGCACGATGCTGCGCGAGACCGGCACGCTGGTGAACGGACGGCCCGTCGACGTCGTCGGCGCGTTCAACGCCGCGGCCGACGCGCCGCTCGCCGACGAGGCGCGGTGGACGCCGTCCGACCACTACCGCTACCGGCTGCTGCCCACCCGGGCCGTGCCCGCCGTCGTGGACGCCGGCGCGGGTGCGGGCGTGCTGCGCTCCACGTCGCCGAGGTAGTGCCACCCCTGCCGAGGTAGCTCACCTCGCGCCGAGGTAGTTCCTGGCCTGGGGCAGGAACTACCTCGGCAGAGGCGTACTCCCACGGCGCAGGGTCAGAGGTCGATGCCGAGGCCCAGGTCGTCGAGGCGCACCGGGTCGCCGGTGGCCAGCGAACGGTTGCCGGCGTAGCCGATGCCGGACGCGCGCAGGCCGTCGCGGAAGCCGGCAGCGCGGCCGAGCGGGTCGGCCTCGGTGCGGCCGCGGAAGACGTCGGCGAGGAGCAGGGCGTCGCCGCCGCCGTGACCGCCGTGCCCGACGGCGACGATCGGCCGCTCCTCCGCGCGCTCCCAGTGCTTCTGCACGACGAGCCGCTCGCCCTCGGGGCGCACCGTGTCCTCGCCGAACGTCGCGGTGAAGCTCGGGTCGACGGTCGCCTTGCCGTCGGCGCCGAAGACGACGGACCCGCGCTCGACCACCTCGAGCTCGGCGCGGCCGCGCGAGCCGTTGACGACGACCCGGTACCCCTCCCACGGCGCGCTGGCCGTGAGCGAGTAGGTGAGCACCGGCCCGCCGGCGTACTCGACGACGAGCCCGAGGGTGTCCTCGGTGGTGATGCCGGCGTCGAAGACGCTGCGGTCGCGGCGGTAGCCGTCCACGGCCTGCGCCTCGGGGCCGTACAGCTCGGAGAGGTACGGGTCCGCGTCGACGTCGATGCGCCACGGGTCCACGCCCTGCTCGTTCAGTGCCCGCTCCCCCGCCGTCGGCTCGTAGCCGACCTCGTGCGCGGCGTCGTCGCCGTAGAACCGGCGGCCGCCGCTGGCGAAGACCCGCTGCGGGACGGCGTCGATCCACCAGTTGACGAGGTCGAAGTGGTGGCTGGACTTGTGCACCAGCAGGCCGCCGTTGTTGACCTTCTCCCGGTGCCAGCGGCGGAAGTAGTCCGCGCCGTGCACGGTGTCGAGGGCCCAGTCGAAGTGGACGCTCAGCACCTGCCCGATCTCGCCGGACGCGATGACCTCGCGCAGCGCCGAGTTCCGCGGCGAGTACCGGTAGTTGAACGTCATCGTGAGGTCGCGGCCCGTCTCGGCGACGGCGTCCGCGATCTGCCGCGCCTCGTCCTCCGTGGCCGCGATCGGCTTCTCGACGACGACGTCGACGCCCGCGCGCAGCGCGCGGGAGACGAGGTCCGCGTGGGTGTTGTCCACCGACGTCACGATGAGGCGGTCGACCCGCTGCTCGTCGAGGGCCTTCTCCAGGTGGTCGGGGTGGTAGACGGGGCGCTCCCCGCCCACGGCAGCGGCCACCTTCGCCTCGTGCACGGCCGCGCGCACGGGGTTGGGCTCCACCCACGCGACGATCTCGCCGTCGGCGGCGTGGTCCCCGAGCAGCGCGTTCACGTACATGCCGGCGCGGTGGCCGGCGCCCGCGACGGCGTAGCGGCGGCGCTCGGCGTCGGGGTGGCTGCCGGTCGGGGAGGCGGGGACGGAGGGCATCGTCGATCTCCTTGGGTGTCGCCGCGACGGCGACGTCGGGTAAGCGGTTTCCGACAGCCTACCCGAGCCGCGCGGTCAACCCCACCCCTGCCGAGGTAGCTCGAATCTCGAGCTACCTCGGCACGGCTGGAACTACCTCGACGGGGTGATGACGACCTGGCCGGCCCAGGTGAAGCCGCCGCCGAAGCCGAACAGCAGCGCCGGCGTGCCCGCCGGGATCTTGCCGGAGTGCCACCACTTGGACAGCCCCATCGGGATCGACGCGGCCGAGGTGTTGCCGGACTCGGTGATGTCGGTGACGACGATGCGGTCCTCGAGGCCGAGGCCCTTGGCGAGCGGCTCGATGATCCGCAGGTTGGCCTGGTGGGCCACCAGCACGCCGATGTCGTCGAGCGAGAGCCCGGACGCCTCGACCACGCGCCGGGCGCGGTCCGCGGCGCGGGTGATGGCCCACTTGAAGACGGCGCGGCCGTCCTGCGCGAACTTCTCCTGCGGCGCCTCGATCACGACGGCCGGGGTCAGCTCGGGCTCGGAGCCCCACACGACGGGCCCGACGGCCGGGGTGTCGGCGGCCTGGAGCACGACCGCGCCCGCGCCGTCGGCGGTGAGGATGCAGCTGCTGCGGTCGGACCAGTCGGTCACGGCGGTGAGCTTCTCCGAGCCGACCACGACGGCGGTGCGCGCGGACCCGGCGCGGATCGCCTGGTCGGCGACGCCCACGGCGTACGCGAAGCCGGAGCACGCCGTGTTGAGGTCGATGACGGCGGGCCCGACGACGTTGCGCAGGTCGGGCACCTCCTCGCCCTCGGGGGTGCTCGCCCCGGGCTGGACACCGGTGCGCAGGGCGTAGGCGACGCGGCCCGCCGTGTTGGGCGACCGGTCGAACGCCGTGGTGGTCGCGACGACCACGAGGTCGACGTCGGCGGCCGCGACCCCGGCGTCGCCGAGCGCGTGCCGGGCGGCCTCCGTCGCCATGTCCGCGACGGTGACGTGGTCCGCAGCGACGTGGCGCGTGACGATGCCGGTCCGGGAGCGGATCCACTCGTCGTTGGTCTCGACGAGCTTCGCGATGTCGTCGTTGGTCATGACCTTCTCGGGCTGATGGTGCCCGATGCCGACGATCCTGGACCCGGCGGCACCCGCCGGCAGCGTCAGGGCGGGTGCGGTGGACTCACTCATGGGAGCGATCATCCCACCGCACCCGCCCTGCTCTCACCCGTGCTCGCGGTGCGGGCGGCTCCGTGGTCGGTCCTCGGTGTGTCCCGCCGGCCCGCCGCCGGTCACGGGCGCTCCACGAGGCCGAACGGCACCGTGAGCACCGACCTGCCGACGCGCAGGTGGAACCGTGTGCGCCCCCGCTTCACGAGCGTGCCGACGACGCCGTCGTACCTCCCCGGGGCGACCACCCGCAGCCGCTCCCCCGGCCGGACGGCGGCCGGGTCCACCCGCGGCCCGGCCGTGATCGGGTCCGCCGGCCCCGCACCGTCCGCCGCACCGAGCTCGGGGACCGGTCGTCCGCGGCACGTCCACGACAGGAGGAAGCGCCGGTCGAAGACCGGCGAGCAACGTGCGCACGCCTGCGGGCGCTGGGGACGGCGGAAGCGCGTCACCCGGTGCCCCGCCGGGCACTCCCCGACCCAGTCGCCCTCCACCTCCGGGCTCCCCTCGCGCACCACCCGGCGGCCCGTGGAACCGATGGCCCGCGCCGTCGCGCGCCAGACGGCGTCGTGCCCGTGCCGCGCGCCGGCCAGCGCGTGGGCGATCTCGTGCAGCACCACCTCGCGCACGTCCGCCTCGTCGTACAGCGCGGTCAGCGGCCCCGACAGGCTGATCTCGCGGCGGTCGTACCGGCACAGGCCCGCACGCCGTCGCGCCCGGTCGAACCGGAACGTCCACCCGGACAGCCCGTGCTCGGCCATCAGGCCGCGCGCGAGCCGGGCGGCGTCCTCCCGCTCCATGCCTCACCCCCGCCCGTCGGGCCCGTCGCGTCCGGCCGCCGAACCGCGGCCACCGGCAGGACGCTAGCCGCCCCCGCGGACACCTCCGCGCCGGCCGTCCACAGGCCCCGTGCGGCCCGCCGGGCGGGCGTCAGACGCCGGCCTCCCGGGAGAAGCCCTCGATGTGCGCCTTGACCGCGGCGGAGGCGGCCGCGGCGTCCCCGGCGGCGACGGCGTCGAGCACGGCACGGTGCTCGACGCGCAGCCGGGTGGCGGTGCGCGGCCACGACGGCAGCCGCTCGATCCCGACGGCGACGTACCCGCCGACGGCGCCCCGCAGCCCGGTCATCACGGCCTCGACGAGCACGTTGCCCGCCATCCGCACGAACTCCAGGTGGAACGCCTGGTCGAGCTCGAGGAACTCCGCCGCCGGGACGTCGTCGTCCTCCATCCGCCCCAGGAGCCGGCGCGCCTCCTCGAGGTGCGCGGCGGTGCCGGGGGCGTGGTCGACCACCCGCTCGGCCGCCTGGGCCACGGCCCACGACTCGAGCAGCACCCGGGTCGCGACGACGTCCCGCACCGGCAGCGTGCCGGTGGCCACGTGCAGGCGCACCGCGGCGCCCAGGCCGGCGGCGGGACGATCGATGACGACGGCGCCCGCGGTCGGGCCGGAGCCGACGCCCGGGCGGACGATGCCGAGCGCGTCGAGCACCCGGATCGCCTCGCGGACGGAGGGCCGGGACACGCCGAGGTCCTCCGCGAGCGCCCGCTCGCCGGGCAGCCGCTCGCCGAGGCCCCAGCGGCCGGCGGCGATGCCCTCCTCGAGGTGGGCGAGGACTCGTTCGTGGGTGCGCACGGGCTCAGCGTAACGACCCTGCGGCACAGTGGTCAGACCACATCCGCTACAGTGGCCGCTCGGCGCCGCCGCCGTGGCGCCCCCGACCCGCCCGGGTCATGCTGGACCGAGCCGACCGGTGGCTGACCACAGCCGCACCGCAGCGGCCTCGCGCCGGCACCGCAGGAGCACGACCGCACGAAGCACAGAGGAGTCGTATGCGCATCGCCCTCGCCGCCACCTGTCTCGCCGACACCCTGTTCCCCGGGGCGCCGCGCGCGACGGTCCGGCTGCTGGAACGCCTCGGCCACGAGGTCGTCTTCCCCGCCGACCAGGCGTGCTGCGGGCAGATGCACGTCAACACGGGCTACTTCCGCGAGGCGGTGCCCGTGATCCGCAACCACGTGGAGACGTTCGCGCCCGTGGCGGACGGCGAGTGGGACGCCGTCGTCATGCCGTCGGGGTCGTGCACGGGGTCGGTGCGCCACCAGCAGGCGATGGTCTGCCGCCGCGCGGGCCTCGAGGACCTCGCCGCCACGGCGGAGGCCGTGTCCGCCAAGACGTACGAGCTGTCCGAGCTGCTCGTCGACGTGCTCGGCCTCACCGACGTCGGCGCCTGGTTCCCGCACCGCGTCACCTACCACCCCACCTGCCACTCCCTGCGCATGCTGCACGTCGGCGACAAGCCGCTGCGGCTGCTGCGCGCCGTCGACGCCATCGACCTGGTCGAGCTGCCCGCCGCGGACTCGTGCTGCGGCTTCGGCGGCACGTTCGCGCTGAAGAACGCGGACACGTCGGCGGCGATGCTCGAGGACAAGACGGCGAACGTGCGCGGCACCGGCGCCGAGGTGCTGACCGCGGGCGACATGTCGTGCCTGATGCACATCGGCGGCGGGCTGTCCCGCCAGGGCACCGGGATCCACGCCCTGCACCTGGCGGAGGTGCTCGCCTCCACCCGGGAGGAGCCCACGCCCCTGCCCGAGACGACGTTCACCCGCCCCGAGCGCGAGCGCCCGGCACGGACGGAGGCCGCCCGATGAGCCAGACCTTCCTCGGCCTGCCCACCCGCCGCCGCGCCGCCGACCCCGCGGACGAGCCGTTCGGCCCGGTCCCCCACCCGCAGGAGCCCCTGCGCTGGGGCGACGACTTCCCCGCCGCCGCGAAGCAGACCCTCAAGAACGACCAGCTGCGCCGCAACCTCGGCCACGCCACGCAGGTCATCCGCACCAAGCGGGCCGCCGTCGTCGACGAGGTGCCCGACTGGGAGGCGCTGCGCGACGCCGGCTCCGCCGTCAAGCAGCAGGTGATGGCGCACCTGCCGGACCTGCTGCAACAGCTCGAGGAGAACGTCACGGCGCGCGGCGGCGTCGTGCACTGGGCGCGCGACGCGGCGGAGGCGAACCGGATCGTCGCCGACATCGCGAAGGCCAAGGGCGCCGACGAGGTGGTCAAGGTCAAGTCGATGGCCACCCAGGAGATCGGGCTCAACGAGGCGCTGGCCGACGAGGGCATCGCCGCGATCGAGACCGACCTCGCCGAGCTCATCGTGCAGCTCGCCGACGACATGCCGTCGCACATCCTGGTCCCCGCGATCCACCGCAACCGGTCGGAGATCCGCGACATCTTCCTCGCTCGCATGGGCGACGCCCCGCCCGACCTGTCCGACGTACCGCGCGAGCTGGCCATGGCCGCCCGCGCGCACCTGCGCCGCAAGTTCCTGTCGGCCAAGGTCGCGGTGAGCGGCGCCAACTTCGCCGTCGCGGACACGGGCACGCTCGCCGTCGTCGAGTCCGAGGGCAACGGGCGCATGTGCCTCACGCTGCCCGAGACGCTCGTGACGGTGATGGGCATCGAGAAGCTCGTGCCCACGTTCGACGACCTCGAGGTGTTCCTGCAGCTGCTCCCCCGCTCCTCCACCGGCGAGCGGATGAACCCGTACACGTCCCTGTGGACGGGCGTGACGCCGGGCGACGGGCCGCAGGAGTTCCACCTGGTGCTGCTCGACAACGGCCGCACCGACGTGCTCGCCGACGAGGTCGGGCGGTCGGCGCTGCACTGCATCCGCTGCTCCGCGTGCCTCAACGTGTGCCCGGTGTACGAGCGGGTGGGCGGCCACGCCTACGGCTCCGTGTACCCCGGGCCGATCGGCGCCATCCTCACCCCGCAGCTCACGGCGGCGACGGGCGGCGTGTCCGGGCACCACGACCCCAACGCGTCCCTGCCGTACGCCTCCACGCTGTGCGGCGCCTGCTACGAGGTCTGCCCCGTGAAGATCGACATCCCGTCGATCCTCGTGGACCTGCGCGCCCGCGAGGTGGACGCCGACCGGTCGTCGCGCGCCGTCGACCCGTGGAAGACGGCCATGAAGGCCGCCTCGTGGGTCATGGCGGACGGCGACCGGTTCGCCCTCGCCGGTCGCGCCGCCACGCTGGGCAGCGGGCTCGGCGGGCGGGACCACGCCGTATCTGTCGCGCCGCCGCCCGCGTCGGCCTGGACGAGGTCGCGCGACCTGCCCGCCCCGCCCCGGCAGACGTTCCGGCAGTGGTGGAAGAACCGTGAGGACGACCGACCCGCCGGGACCACGTCCGTCACGACCGAGGAGGACGCATGAGCACGGCACGCACCGAGGTCCTGGCGCGGGTGCGCGCGGCGCTGGGGCAGACCGGCTCCGGCACGACGCCGTCGGGCAAGGTCGGCACCGCGCCGCACCCGGAGCCCGTGCCGCGCGACTACCGCGCGGCCGGCGAGCACGCCGTCGGTTCGCCCGAGGTGCTGGAGCAGCTCGTCGACCGGCTGGTGGACTACAAGGCGCACGTGCACGAGGTCACCGCCGACGCCCTGCCCGCCACCATCGCCTCCCTGGTCACCGAGCTGTCAGGACCACACGCAGGTTCTGACGGTCCTGGCCCTGACGGCTCGCGCGGGGTGCGGGTGGTGGTCCCCGCCGGGCTGGACGACGCATGGCTCGCGGGGCTGGCGGAGGACGTCGACGTCGTGCGCGACTCGCGCGAGCACCCGCTCGCCGCGACGGAGCTCGACGCCGTGGCCGCCGTCGTCACCGCCGCGCGGGTCGCGATCTCCGAGACGGGCACCATCGTGCTCGACGGCGAGCCCGACCAGGGCCGGCGCGCGATCTCGCTGGTGCCCGACGTGCACCTGTGCGTCGTGCGCGCCGACCAGGCCGTGCAGACGGTGCCGGAGGCCGTCCGGCTGCTCGGCGAGCACCCGGACCGCCCCCTGACCTGGATCTCCGGCCCCAGCGCGACGTCGGACATCGAGCTGGACCGCGTGGAGGGCGTGCACGGCCCGCGCACCCTCCACGTGCTCCTGGTCGCGTCCGGGATGTCGTCAGGGCGTGTCGCCCACGACATCGACAACCCCTGACCCGAGGAGCGCCCACCCGGAAGGCTCGGCGGCGCCGGGGTGGTCGGAGCGCGTCCCGAGGACCTCGTTCGTCCGCGGGTCGATGATGAGGTCCGTCCGCGCGCCCCTGGCGCTGGTCAGACCCACCCCCACGCCGGTGCGGCCGGCGACGTCCGTGAGCTCGCCCGCACCGGTGACCCCGGGGATCTTCGCGACGGCGCCGAGCAGGCCCGCCTCGATCTCGGGCGGCATCCCGCCGTTCTCGAGCAGCCGGACGATCTCGTCGAACACCGCCTGGTCAGGACGGTCCGCAGGGAGGCCCTCCGTCTCCTCGTACGGCTCGACGGTGTCCCGCAGGAACGCGAGCATGGCCCCCGCGTCGCCGTCGGTCGGCATGCCCGGAGGGAACGCGGGGATGTCGCCGCAGGCCTTCCAGGTCCCGTCGCAGGGCTCCAGCGCCGACTCCCACGGACCTCCCTCGGGGTCCCACGGGTCCTGATCCGGCTCCGTCACGCCGCGGACGAGGCCCGGGTGCCGGGCGTCGACGGACTTCCACGACTCCAAGGTCTGGGTCACCATGGCGGTGACGTACTCGCCGTCGGGCCCCGCTCCCTCGCTGCTGGCCCGCTGGACGCCCCGGGAGTAGACGAACTGGTCCGGGCCCGGGTCCCAGGGCGTCTCCTGGGCGGCCTTCGCGGCCGCTGCCTCGAGGATCTCCACCGCCTCGGCGCTCGCCGCCGGCTCGTCGCCGAGCGTCGGCACGATCGCGAGCGCCCCCGCCGTGACGGCGGCGATCCCCGCCGCGATCGCCACCTTGCTGCCGAACCGGTGCCGGTCCGACCGGTCGCGGCCCGGCCGGCGTCCCCGACCCGTCCCACGCCCCTCGGACGGGTAGGCGTCACCGCCGGAGCCGACCAGCTGGAGCGTCGGCACCGGGTGGGCCGGGGTCGCGGCCTCCAGCTCCTCCAGGACCCGGCGGCGCAGCGCGACCGGGGGCCCCTCCGTCGGCGGGTCGAGCAAGGTGCCCGCCTGCCGGAGCATCGTCATCTCGTCCATCAGCTCTCCTCCGTCCGTCCCCGCTCCGTCCGTCCCTGCTCCGCCCATCCCTGCGACCGCAGCCGCGCGCGCAGGATCCGACGTGCCCGGTGCAGGCGCGATCGCACCGTGCCGATCTTGATCTCGAGCGTGCCGGCGATCTGCTCGTAGGTGAGCTCGCCCCAGGCGGCGAGCAGGAGCACGTCCCGGTCGCCGGGGGCCAGGGACGCCAGCGCCTCGGTCAGCGCCGGGCCGGCGGCCCGCGCGCTGACGGCGTCGGCGACGGCGTCCGCCATGCCGTCGTCGGCCGGCGCCGCCCCCGACCTCGCGAACGCCCGGTACCGTGCGGCCTCCGCCCGGTGCCAGCGGGCGATCTCCTTCGTGGCGATCCCGAAGAGCCACGGCCGGGCGTCGGTCCGGGCCGTGTCGTAGGAGTCGCGACGCCGGAACGCCGCGACGAACGTGTCCGCCACGACGTCCTCGGCGTGCTCGGGCCCCACCCGCCGGTAGGCGTAGCGGTAGAGCTGGTTCGCGTACCGCCCGTAGAGCGCCGCGAAGTGCTCGGGCTCGTCGATCGACGCCGAGATGATCGCGGCGTCGCCGGCGACCGGCTCGCTGCTGGCGACCGCCGTCATGTCGCGCCAGGTCTCGTGTCGCACCGCTGGGCCATCCCTGCCTCCTCGCCGCCGTGCACCGTCACTGTCCCCTGGTATCTCCCCTCGTCCCCGGAAAAGTTCACGCCCGGGCGCGGCGGGCCCCACAATGGGTCCCCGTGAGTGACAGCGGAAGCGCGCCCGACGGCGGCGGGGAGCAGGTGTCGGACGCACTCTTCGAGGTGCCGCCGGGTGCCCGACGCCCGGCGCGCAGGATCGTGCTCCTCACGGGCCCGTCGGGGTCGGGCAAGACGGCGCTCACGCGGCGCCTGGGCCTGCCGGTGATGAACCTCGACGACTTCTACCACGACATCGACTTCCCCGGGATGCCGATGCGGTACGGCATCGTCGACTGGGACGACCCCCGCAGCTGGGACTCCGCCGCCGCCCTCGACGCGCTGCGCGCGGTGGTCCGCACCGGCCGCGTGGAGGTGCCCGTGTACGACATCCCCACGTCGCGGCGCACCGGAGGCGCGGTGCTCGAGGCGGGCGACGCGCCCGTCGTCGTCGCCGAGGGGATCTTCGCCGCGGAGCTCGTGGCGGCATGCCGGGCGGACGGGATCCTCGCGGACGCGATCTGCCTCAGCCAGCCGCGCGTCGTGAACTTCTGGTTCCGGTTCCTGCGCGACGTCGCCGAGTCGCGCAAGCCGTTGCCCACGCTGGTCCGCCGCGGCTGGGGGCTGCTGCGCGCCGAGCCCGCGCTGGTGCGCCGGTGGACGGACCTCGGCTGCCGCCTCGTCACGCCCGCGCAGGCCGAGCGGGACATCCGCGCGCTGCTCGCACCCTGACCGCCTCGAATTCGCTTCGGGCACGCCGGCGCGGCGCCTACGGTGGGCGCATGGCGACGGTGCGGAAGTTCCAGGTGACCTTCGACTGCGCGGACCCGGAGCGGGTCGCCCGGTTCTGGTGCGAGGTGCTGGGGTACGTCGTGCCCGAGGGCGTGGACTGCGTCGCGCAGGACCCCACGGGCGAGGGCCCGCGGCTGTACTTCCAGCGCGTCCCCGAGGGCAAGGTCGTGAAGAACCGCGTGCACCTCGACGTCCGCGTCGGCACCGGGCTGGTGGGGGACGAGCGGCTGGCCGCGCTGCGCGCCGAGCAGGAACGGCTCGAGCCGCTGGGCGCCGTCTACCTGTACACGCAGTACGCCGACGGCGAGGAGGAGTCCTGCATCACCATGCAGGACGTCGAGGGCAACGAGTTCTGCATCGACTGATCCGCCGGCGCTAGGCGGGCAGCGGCTCGTCGAGCAGGGCGAGCAGGCGGGTGGTGGTCCGCCAGGTCCGCACGGTCATCCGTCCGAAGACCGGCATCGCCATGAGCCGGGTGATCCGCGTGCGCCGCGCCTCGGCCGCGACCCGCGAGAAGTAGACGACGCCCGGTCCGGCCGCGACGGCGTCGACGCCCTCGCGCAGCTCGGGCAGCTGGTCGAGCACCTCCCCCGCCGTGAGGGGCGCCTTGAGGAAGAGGACGTCGCTGCGCAATGCGTCCGAGCCGTGGTCGGGCGGCGCCGCCGCGACGGTGGCGGCCAGCTCCGCGCGCGACCGGACCAGCGTCGGGACCGCGAACCCGAACCGCTCCGCGAGTGCTTCCTCCAGCGCGCCCTCCAGACCCGCGCCGCTCGCCGGCCGCGCCGCCAGCAGCACGTTGCCGCTCTGCAGGAACGTCCGCACCGCGCCGTGCCCGGCGTCGCGCAGGCACGCGGCGAGCTCCGCCATCGGGACGGCGTGCCGTCCGCCGACGTTGATGCCACGCAGCAGGGCGACCGACGTCGGCAGCCGCGGATCCGTGACCATGAGCCCACGATGGCACGCGCCCCGGACCTCGACGCCCCGGTCCGTACCGCAGGACGCCAAGTGCTGTCCATGGGCGGCCCACGACGTGTCATGAGAATGTCACACGCCGGTCATCAGCCTCACACCATCACCACTCACGCTGGGGGCAGGAGGTGGTCCCCATGGCCCAGCAGCACGTCGAGCGCACGATCGAGAGGTACGTCGAGCACGGAGCGGTCCGCGTGCTCTCCCTCTACGAGGGCTTCTTCAGCGGCGGTGCACGGGTGCTGCACTCGTCGGTCGTCGCGGGCCTGCACGCGCAGGGCCGCCAGCGGCACACGGCGCTGAGCGTCCACGACGAGGTGCGGCGCGACGCCGCCCTGCAGCGGATGGTCGACGACCGCCGGTACCGGCAGCTGACGGCCGCGGGCGTCCGCGTGACGTCGCTGGGCCGGTCGTCGGAGGTACCGCACGACCCGGAGGTCCTCACGGACGCCGAGGCCGAGGTCCTGGCCCGCGCGCTGCGCGATGCCGACGTGGTGCTGTCGCTCAAGGAGCAGCCGCTGCGCCTCCTCGCCCGGCCCGACCTGCTTCCCGACCGGCCGGTCGTCGCCTGCCTGCACCGGTCCGACCCGGAGCACCAGGGGTCGGGGCTGGGGCACCTGCTGCGCGCCGCCGACGACGGCCGGCTCGCCGCCGTGGTCTGCTGCGCCGAGTCCACCCGGGACGCCTACGAGGCCGCCGGAGTGCCCGCGCACCTGCTCCGCGTGATCCCCAACGGCGTCGACCTCACGCGCTTCCGCCCTGCCCGCCCCGCACGACGCCTCGCGGTCCGCGGGGCGCACCGGCTCCCGGCCGACGGGACGGTCGTCACGTACGCCGCCCGCTACGACGCGATGAAGAACCCCCGGCTGTTCCTCGCCGCGGCCCGCGAGCTGCTGGCGAGCGACGCCGACGCGCACGTCGTGATGTGCGGCTCGGGCATGAGCCCCGCCAACCCGGACCTCGCGGCCGACCTGCGCGACGCCTTCGCCGACCGGCCCGACCTCCTGGGTCGCGTCCACCTGCTCGGCGTGCGCCACGACATGGAGCAGGTGCTCGCGGCCTCGGACGTCGTCGCGCTGACGTCGGCGTTCGGCGAGGCTGCGCCGCTGTGCCTCATCGAGGGCGCCATGTGCGGCGCGGTGCCGGTGACGACGCCCGTGGGCGACAGCGCGCGGCTGGTGGACGGCATCGGGCTCGTCACGGGCTTCGACCCGGCGGAGATCGCCGCGGCGTGGCGCGAGGCCGCCGCGCGCCGGGACGCCCTCACCGGGGCGCTCGTCGCGGCGCGGCCACGGTTCAGCCACGTGCGGATGCTGTCCGCCTACGGGGCCACGATCGAGCGCGCGCACCGCGGGCTGGGGCTGACGCTCGCGCGCGCCTGAGCCGGCCCGTCAGCGGGTCGAGTCGCGCAGCTGCACCTCGTAGCCGACCTCGGTGACGGCACCGGGCACGGCGTCGCCGACGGCGGCCTGCACGGCGAGGCTGCCCATCTCCTCGAGCGGGATGCGCACGGTGGACAGGGCGGGCGCGTGGTCGCGCAGCGTGGGGACGTCGTCGAACCCGGCGACGCGCACGTCGCGCGGCACCTCGACCCCCAGCTCGCGCAGGCGGGCGATGAGTCCGATGGCCATGACGTCGGTGACGGCGAAGACCGTCAGCGGCTCCTCGGCCGCACGCTCGCGCACCAGCTCGGCGACGTCGTCGCCGGCCGTGTAGCCGCCGTCGCGGGAGAACTCGGTGACCAGCACCTCCGTGACCTCGCCTCCCGCGGCGCGCACGGCGGCGGTGAACGAGTCGGTCCGCTCCCGGGACGTCACGACGCGGGCCGGCCCGCCGAGCACGACGAACCGCCGCTGCCCCTGCGCCAGCAGCGCCTCGGCGAGGGCGCGGGCGCCGGTCGCGTTCGGCGGCCGCACCACGGAGCCGTCGCCCACCGGCTGGCCGACGATGACGGACCGGCCCCCCGCGGCGACGAACGCGTCGAGCTCGGCCGCGAGGGCGGCGTCGTCGTCCGGGGTCCACCGGGTGCCGGCGACGACGACGGCGTCCACGCGCTGGGCGGCGAACGCGGCCACGGCCTCGCGCTCGGCCACCGGGTCCCGGCCGGTCGACGCGAGCAGCACGAGGCGCCCGCTGGCCCGGGCCGCGGCCTGCGCGCCGGCGGCGATCGACGAGAAGTAGGGGTCGGAGATGTCCTGCACGACGAGCCCGAGCAGCCCCGACCGGGCGCGCGCCAGGGCCTGCGCCTGCGCGTTCACGACGTAGCCCAGGTCCGCTGCCGCGGCCTTGACCCGCGCGACCAGCTCGGCCCCCGGCTGCCGCGCCGACCCGTTGAGCACCCGCGACGCCGTGGCGAGGGAGACCCCTGCACGGTCGGCGACGTCCTGCAGCCTTGCTCGGGCCACGAGCACACCTCCATCTCCGGGGCGGTCGGTACCCGCCCGACGCGCGGGCACTCCGGACGTGCTCGCCGGTGCACAGCCTATCGGCGCCCGGAAAACGTCTTCCGACCGTGCCCGCGAGCCCGACCGAGACGCTCGTCCGACCCGCGGCGCCGCAGGTCCGGCGAGGCCCGCACCGATAGAATCGGCTCGTGCCCAGGACCAGCAACTCGACCGCGCGCGCCGTCCCGCGGCGGGCGCTCGCCGACCACGTGTTCGACGAGCTGCTCTCGTGGCTCATGGACGGCACCCTGACGGCGGGCAGCAGCCTCAACATCGACGGCATCGCCCGCGAGCTCGACGTCTCGCCCACGCCCGTGCGCGAGGCGCTCGCCCGGCTCGAGGCGACCGGCATGGTGCGACGGGTGGCCCTGCGCGGCTACTTCGTCACGCCGGCGCCGACCACCAAGGAGCTGATGGACCTCATGGACGCCCGGCTCGCCGTCGAGCCGGCGAACGCGTACTTCGCGTGCGAGCGCGGGGACGAGGCGTTCCTGACCGGGCTCGAGGAGGCCGTCGACGAGCTCGAGAACTCGTCCAACGGCCCCACCTACCAGGAGTTCCGCGACTACTGGGAGGCCGACGAGCGCTTCCACGCGCTGGTCGCACAGGCCGCGGACAACTCCTACCTGCAGGCCGCCTTCGCCGCCCTCGGCGGCCTGGCGCAGCGGTTCCGGCAGTTCTCGGGCAAGGGCGTCACCGACAAGGCGGTGGCGGTCGAGGAGCACCGCGCGATCCTCGACGCCATGCGGTCGGGGGTGCCCGAGCGGGCCCAGGAGCTCATGCGCCGGCACATCGAGGGCGTGCGGGCGCGATCCCGGTCGGAACGCGAGGAGCCGGCGCCCCCGCAGAGCGCGTAGCCCTGCGGGGGCGCCGGCTCCCGGCCCCTTGGTGTCAGACCCGCGTCAGACCCGCGTCAGACCCGCGCGGCGTCCTGCCCCTCGGCGTCCGTCGCGGCCGCACCCGGCTCGGTGGCGCCGTCCGCCCGCTGCATCCGCACGACGGCACGTCGCGCGACGAACGTGCCGACCGCGCCGAGCAGCAGCACCACCATGAGGAAGTACATGCCGGCCTCGGTGGTCCCGGTCGCCTGGGTGAAGAGGCCCACCACGTACGGGCCGATGAAGCCGCCGAGGTTGCCGAACGAGTTGATGGCCGCGATCGCCACGGCGGCCGTGGCCCCGGCGAGCACGCCGCTCGGCAGGGACCAGAAGACGCCCGCGATGGAGTACACGCAGAACGCCGCGAGGGACAGGGCGGCGAGCTGCAGCACCGGCGACGCGACGGCCGCGCTCGCGCCCATGCCGATCGCGGACCCGACGAACAGGCAGGCGAGCGGCACCCAGTTGTCCCGGAAGTGCCGGGCCGCCCAGCGCGACGTCACCAGCACGCCCACGAGCGCGAACAGGTACGGGACGTCGGTGAGGATGCCGGTCTGCAGGGTGGAGGTGGAGAACTGGTTCACCACCTGGGGCAGCCAGAACGACAGGCCGTACACGCCCACGGTCGAGGGGAAGAACAGCAGGGCGAAGACCAGCACCCGCTTGTCGATCAGCGTGCGCAGCGGGTTCTTCCCGTCCTCCTGCTTGCGCTCCGCCTTGTCCTTCTCGAGCTCGCGGGCGATCCAGTCGGCCTCGTCCTTCGTCAGCCACTTCGCGACGCGCGGCGTCTCCGGCAGGAACTTCCAGGTCGGGATCGCCATGAGCACGGCGGCCGCGCCCACGACGAGGAACAGCCACTGCCAGCCGGACATGCCGAGCCCGGACACGCCGAGCAGCCAGCCGGCCAGCGGCGACATGATGATGAAGGCGAGCGGCGCCGAGATCACGAACGTGCCCGTCGCCTTCGTCCGGTGCCGGTGCGGGAACCACGTGGTGAGGTAGAAGATCACGCCGGGGTAGAACCCGGCCTCGGCGACGCCGAGGAGGAAGCGCAGCACGTAGAAGCTGATCGGCCCCTGCGTGAGGGCCATCGCGGCGGTGATGATGCCCCAGGTGACGAGGATGCGCACGAACCACATCCGCGGCCCGTACTTCTGCATCAGGACGTTGCTCGGCACCTCGAACAGGAAGTACGCGATGAAGAACAGCCCGGCGCCGAGGCCGAACGCCGCGTCGCCGATGCCGACGTCCGCGCCCATGCTGAGCTGGGCGAACCCGACGGCGGAGCGGTCGATGTAGGCCACCGTGTAGAGGGCCACCAGCAGCGGCAGCAGCCGCATCGTGACCTTCCGGACGAGGGCGGGCTCGTTGACCTGTGTCACGTTCGAAGACTCCTGTGTCTCGTGCGGGGCACGGCTCGACGACGGGCCGTGCACGGGGCGCGGCGCGACCCCGACGGGGTCGCGC
>NZ_JBHTVC010000013.1:0-16676 GCF_042793275.1 Isoptericola sp. NPDC056578 | reverse complement strand
GGTTGTTATTGTTGTCTCTTGACTCACATCGGGTGTGTGCGGGGGGCCCCCCGCCCCTGCGGGGGGCCGCGCGGGGGGGGGGCCCCCCCCCGGGGGGGGCCCCCCCGCGGTGGTGGGAGGTCAGGCGGGCGACGGCCCGAGCGAGCGGACCAGGCGGCCCATCTCGCTGTACGCCTTGTTGCGATGGGCGACCAGCGCCTTGACCTGCTCGGGCGTGTAGTCCTTGAGGAGGCCCTTGCCGTTCTTCACGCCCCGGCGGTCGCCGGCGACGGCGTCCTGGATGAGCGCGGGCGTGCTGAGCCGCTCGCCGAACGCCTCCTCGAACGTCCGGAAGCCGCCGGCGTACACGTCGAGGCCCGCCTGGTCGGCGATGGCGAACGGGCCGAAGAAGCCCAGGCGGAAGCCGAACGTCGTGCGGACGACGGTGTCGATGTCCTCGGGCGACGCGATGCCCTCCTCGGCGATCGACATCGCCTCCTTGAGCAGCACGTACTGCAGCCGGTTGAGGACGAAGCCGGGCACGTCGGCGACGATCGCGGCCTCCCGGCCGGCCTTCGCGAGCAGCTCCTTGACCACGGGCACGACGGCCTCGTCGGTCCGCTCCCCCAGCACGAGCTCGACGCCCGGGATGAAGGGGGCCGGGTTCGAGAAGTGCACGGTGAGGAACCGCTCCGGGTTCTTCACGGCGGTCGCGAGCACCCGGGCGGGGATCGTCGACGTGTTCGACCCGATGATCGCGTCCTCGCGGGCCGCCGCGGAGATCCGGCCGAGCACGTCGTGCTTGACCTCGACGGACTCGAACACGACCTCCTCGACGAAGTCGACGTCGGCGACGGCGTCCTCGATCGACGGGGCGGTGCTCAGGTTCGCGCGGATCGTCTCCGTCGCCCCGGCGTCGTACAGCCCGGCGTCCTCGAACTCCTGCGCCTCCGCGAGCAGGCGCGCGAACGCCGCCTGCGTCGCCTCGGCGGAGACGTCGGCGATCGTGACGGGCAGGCCCGCGAGCGCGAGCGACTGCGCGATGCCGCCTCCCATGTAGCCGGCACCGATCACGGCGACGCTGCTGATGCTGGTGACCATCGTTGCTTCCTCTCTCGTGGTCCAGTCTGTGGCGGTCACGGCCGAGCGGCCGAATCCGCAGGTCGCGCGGCCGCGGCCTCGTCGAGCACGTCGCGCAGGGCGGCGACGTCGTGGGCGAAACGCCCCAGGAACACGCCGTCGACGGCGCCCGCGAGCGCGGTGAGCGTGCCCGGTCCGGCCGCCCCGCCGTAGACCACGCGGCCCTCGACGCCGAGCGCGTCGAGCCGCTCGCGCAGCGCGTGCACGACCGTCACGACGTGCTCGGCGGGTGCCGGCCGCGGGGCGCCGATCGCCCAGACGGGCTCGTACCCGACGACGACGTCCCGCGTCGCCGAGCCGCGCAGCGCGCTCTCGAGCTGGTCGGCGGCGACGGCCGCCGCGTCCTGCGGGGCGACCTGGTGCTCCTCGCCCACGCAGAGCAGCGGGGTGAGTCCCGCCTCGGCGAGGCGGGCGACCTTGGCCCGCACGACGTCGTCGTCCTCGTGGAACGCGGCGCGCCGCTCGGCGTGCCCGACGACGGCGAACCGGCAGCCGAGCTCGGCGAGCAGGGCGGCGGTGACCTCGCCGGTCTGGGCGCCCTGCGCCCCGGGCGCGACGTCCTGGGCGCCCCAGGCCACCCGCGTGCCCGCCAGCAGGCGGGCGGCCGCGGGCAGCAGCGGGAACGACGGCAGGACGGCGAGCTCGACGGCGCCCGCCGCGGCGGCGTCCGCCACCTCGGCGACCTCGGTCAGCCAGCGCTCCGTGTCGGCGGCCCCGAGATAGGCCTTGAGCGAGACGGCGACGAGCGGGCGGCGCGTCATCCGCAGGACCCGGCGGGCTCCGGGACGGCCCCGGTTCCCGCGCCGGACTCGACCTCGCCGATCGCCGCGACCTTGGGCGCGGACGCCGACGTCGGGTCGAACCGGTAGCCCAGCCACTCGCGCAGCAGCCGGCGGGCGAGCTCGATACCCACGACGCGCTGCCCGAAGCACAGCACCTGGGCGTCGTTGGACAGCACCGCGCGCTCGACCGAGAACGAGTCGTGGGCGGTCACGGCGCGGACGCCCGGCACCTTGTTGGCGGCGATCGCGACGCCGAGCCCCGTGCCGCACACGAGGAGCGCACGGTCGGCCTTCCCCTCGGCGACGAGGCGCGCGGCGGCCGCCCCCACGTAGGGGTACGGGGTGTGCTCGTCGCCGCCGACACCGACGTCGGTCACGGAGACCACACGGTCGTCGGCCTCGAGGTCGGCCTTGAGCAGCTCCTTGTAGTCGAACCCGGCGTCGTCCGAGCCGACGACGACCCGCAGGGCCTGCGGCGTCTCCGGGCTCGTCTCCTGGGCCGTTCCCTGGGCCGTTCCCTGTGCCGTCGTCATCGTGCCGCCACCTCCACGTCGTCGAAGCTGACGCCGAGCGCGTCCCCGACCTCCGCGAGGAGGAGCGCGAGCGACGTCGCCCCCGGGTCGGCGACCCCGAGGCTCTTGTCCCCCAGCACGCGCGAGCGACCGCGGCGTGCCGTGATGTCCTTGGTGCTGGACGCGCCGTCCCGGGCGGCCCGCACGGCCGCCCGCCAGGCGTCGGGCGCCGCCGCACCGTTCCCGTGCGCCGCGGCCAGCGCCGCGACGGCGGGGTCGAGGGCGTCCACGAGCGTCTTGTCGCCCGGCCGGGCCCCGCCCACCGCGCAGACCTCGTCGCGTGCGGCGCGCACGCCGTCGACGACGTGGGCGCCCGTCAGCGTCCCGTCGGCGGGCAGCCGGTCGGCGAGGGCGAGCAGGCCGACGCCCCACAGGGCCCCCGACGTGCCGCCCGCGCGGTCGGCCCACCGGTCCGCGGCACGCCGCAGCACGGACGGGGCGTCCGCCCCGGCGGCCAGCGCCTCGTCGGCCGCCTCGACCGCCGCGTCGACGCCGCGGCACATGCCGCGGCCGTGGTCGCCGTCGCCGGCGACCGCGTCGAGCGCGCCGAGCTCGTCCTCCGCACCGTGCAGGACCTCCTGCGCGCGGTGCAGCGCACGGACCACGAGGCGCGCCGCCGCGGCGCCCTCGTCCGAGGTCGCGACCACGAGCGGCGGCTCCGGCTCGGTGGCGACGTCGGGCGCGGCCGTCACCGGCGCCGCGCGCCAGCCCCCGTGCCGGAAGGCGGGCGTCGTGGCCGGTGCGAGCCACAGCGGCTCGAGCTCGTCGTCGAGCCACGTGACGGTGAGCGAGCACCCCGCCATGTCGAGGCTCGTGACGTACTCGCCGACGAGCGGCGCCACCAGCGTCACGCCGCGCTCCGTGAGCAGGTCGTGCACCCGGTCCCAGAGCACGAAGAGCTCCTCGTACTTGACCGTGCCGAGCCCGTTGAGGACGACGGCGGCGCGGCCGTCCGCGTCGTCGGGCCGGTCCGCGAGCACGCGGTCGACGAGCTCGGCGGCCAGGTCCGCCGCCGGCGGCACCGCCTCCTCGCCGATCCCGGGCTCGCCGTGGATCCCGAGCCCCCAGCCGGCCGTCCCCTCCGGGAGGCTGAACAGCGGCGCGTCGGCGCCGGGCAGGGTGCAGCCGTCGAAGGCCACGCCGAAGGAGCGGGTGCGCCCGTTGGCCAGCCCCGCGAGGCGGTCGACCTCGGCCAGGTCCGCACCCGACTCCGCGGCGGCGCCCGCGACCTTGAAGACCACGAGGTCCCCGGCCACGCCGCGGCGCTCCTCGGCGCGGTCGGCGGGCGCGGAGGCGACGTCGTCGGTGACGAGGCGCACGGCCACGTCGACGCCCTGCGCGCGCAGCCGGCTCGCCGCGGCGCCGAAGTTGAGGACGTCCCCGGCGTAGTTGCCGAACGACAGCCAGATGCCGGCCCCGGCGTCGGCGGCCCGGCACACGTCGAGCACCTGGCGCGTGGACGGGGAGGCGAAGACCTCGCCGCACACGGCGGCGTCGGCCACGCCCTCGCCCACGAGCCCGGCGAAGGCCGGGTAGTGGCCGGAGCCTCCGCCGACGACGACGGCGACCTTGCCGGGGCGCGTGCCCTCGGCGCGCGCGACGCCGCCGGGCACGCGGCGCAGGGTGCCGGGGTGGGCCTTGACGAGGCCGCTCAGCGCCTCGCGGGCGAAGTCCTCGGGTCGGTTGTGGACGTACGTCATGGGGTCAGCACCTTTGCTCGTGCGGTGACGGGTGGGCGGCGCGGTGCGCCGGACTGGTCTGCTCAGCGCCCCGCGGAGCGCAGCACGCCGCGGATGTACTCGCGGTTGAGGGCCGCGACGCCGAGGCTGTCCGACCCGTAGTGCTCGCAGACGAACACGCCGTCGAAGCCGAGCTCGAGCGCCTGCCGGATCATCACGCGGTAGTTGACGACGCCCTGCACCAGCGGGGTCGGGTGGGTCGCGTAGGCGCCCGTCGCCAGGTCCACGTCGCGCGTGTAGTTCTTGATGTGCCAGAAGTTCGTGTGCGGCAGCACCTTCTCGAACATCGTCGGGATGTCCTCGATCTCCCGGTGCAGCCGCACGAGGTTGCCCAGGTCGGGGTTGAGCCCCACGTTGTCGCGGTCGACGTCCTCGAGGAACCGCACGGCCAGGTCCGGCGTGCCGATGTAGGTGTCCTCGTACATCTCGAGGCTGACCCGCACCCCCACCGCGGCCGCGTGGTCGGCGAGCTCGCGGATGCGCCGGACGGCCAGGTCGCGGTTCTCGACGTCGCCGAGGTCGTCGTGGTGGCCCTCGGCCAGCCAGAACCACAGCGCCTTCTCCTGGGCCGGCGTGAGCGCCTGCATGAACCCGAAGTTCACGACCTCGGCGCCGAGCGCCGGCGCGCGGTCGATGATCGTGTGGCCGAAGCGCAGGTAGTCCTCGCCACGGGCGGCGTCGACGACGCTCCGGCGCGTCGTGGACACGGACGGGACGGCGAGGCCGACCTCCTTGAGGACCACGAGCAGCTCGGCGAACCGGGCGTCGGTCATCTCCCCGATCGACAGCCACGCGTCGGTGGGGTCGACGTCCGCGAACCCGAGGTCGGCGACCTGCTGGAGCTGCCCGCGCCAGGACTCGGCGGGGGCGTCGACGTTGGGGGTGCCGTCGGCCGCGGTGGAGCCGAAGGACAGCATGTTGGCGGCGATGGGCCAGGTGTCCGCAGTGCGCAAGGAGATCTCCGTCGATCGTCGAATCGTGTTTCCTATAGGAAACACGGAGGCGCCCGGGGTGTCAACCGACTCGATCTCACCCGCCGCGCGCCGCGCACCCCGGGGCATCTGCTTGACGGCGGCGTCCGCAGCCCCTAACTTGGGCGGAAAGCGCATTCCCGCACGCGTCGCCGCCACCGACGAGACGCACCGACGAAGGAGTCCCGAGTGAGCACCACACCCCCGCGCACGCTGCGCATCGCGATGAACGGCGTCACGGGCCGCATGGGCTACCGCCAGCACCTCGTGCGCTCGATCCTGCCGATCCGCGAGCAGGGCGGCGTCGAGCTGCCCGACGGCTCCCGCGTGCAGGTGGAGCCCGTGCTCGTGGGCCGCAACGAGTCCAAGCTGGCCGAGCTGGCTGCGCAGCACGGGGTCGAGGAGTACACGACCGACCTCGACGGGATCATCGCCGACCCGAGCACGGACATCGTGTTCGACGCCTCGATGACGTCGCTGCGCGCCAAGACGCTCACCAAGGCGATGCAGGCAGGCAAGCACGTCTACACCGAGAAGCCGACCGCCGAGACGCTGGCCGAGGCCGTCGAGCTCGCCCGCCTGCGCGACGAGACCGGCGTCACCGCCGGCGTCGTGCACGACAAGCTGTACCTGCCGGGCCTGGTCAAGCTGCGCCGCCTCGTGGACGAGGGCTTCTTCGGCCGCATCCTGTCGCTGCGGGGCGAGTTCGGCTACTGGGTGTTCGAGGGCGAGCACCAGGCGGCCCAGCGCCCGTCGTGGAACTACCGCAAGGAGGACGGCGGCGGCATGACCACGGACATGTTCTGCCACTGGAACTACGTCCTCGAGGGCATCCTCGGCGCGGTCAAGACCGTCAACGCCCAGACCACCACCCACATCCCGACCCGCTGGGACGAGCAGGGCAAGGAGTACGCCGCCACCGCCGACGACGCCGCGTACGGCATCTTCGAGATCGAGACGCCGGGCGGCGACCCGGTCGTGGCGCAGATCAACTCCTCCTGGGCCGTGCGCGTCTACCGCGACGAGCTCGTCGAGTTCCAGGTGGACGGCACGCACGGCTCCGCCGTCGCCGGCCTGCGCAAGTGCGTCGCGCAGCAGCGAGCGCACACCCCCAAGCCCGTGTGGAACCCGGACCTGCCCGTCACCGAGCCGTTCCGCGACCAGTGGCTCGAGGTACCCGCCAACGCCGACCTCGACAACGGCTTCAAGCTGCAGTGGGAGGAGTTCCTGCGCGACGTCGTCGCCGGGCGCCCGCACCGCTTCGACCTGCTGTCCGCCGCGCGCGGCGTGCAGCTCGCCGAGCTGGGCCTGCGGTCGTCGGCCGAGGGCCGCCGCCTCGACGTCCCGGAGATCTCCCTGTGACCGCCCCCACCCTCAACCCCGCGCTCGCCCCGGAGCTGGCGCCCAGCGGCGTCACCGTGCGCCTGCCCCGGTTCGACGCCGCGGGTCGCGCCACCGGCACGGAGGTGCGCGAGCTCAACGCGCCGGGCCCCTGGCACGCCCCGGCCGCGCCGATCACGTCGCGCGTGGCCTTCGCCGCGGCGCACGTGGTGCCGCAGGTCGGCGCCGAGAACGTGCCGGGCGCGCCCGCCGTCGTCGACTGGGACGCGACGCTCGCCTACCGGCACGAGATCTGGCGCTTCGGGCTCGGCGTCGCCGACGCCATGGACACCGCCCAGCGCGGGATGGGCCTGGACTGGGCCGCGACGCAGGAGCTCGTGCGCCGGTCGTCGGCCGAGGCCGCGTCCGTCGGCGCGCGCATCGCGTGCGGCGCGGGCACCGACCAGCTCGACCCCGCGTCGGTCGAGCCCGGCGAGGCGGGCCTCGCCGCCGTGACCGACGCCTACCGCGAGCAGGTGCACGTGGTGCAGGACGCCGGCGCGCAGGTCATCGTCATGGCGTCGCGCGCGCTGGCGAAGGTGGCCCGCTCCCCCGAGGACTACGCCCGCGTCTACGACGCCGTGCTGGCCGAGGCCGACAGGCCCGTCGTCCTGCACTGGCTGGGCACGATGTTCGACCCGGCCCTCGCGGGCTACTGGGGTTCCGACGACGTCGCCTCCGCGACCGCCACGTTCCTCGACCTCATCCGGGCCCACCAGGACAAGGTCGACGGCGTCAAGGTGTCGCTGCTCGACGCGCAGCACGAGATCGGGCTGCGCCGGTCGCTGGCCGGCCTCGACGGCTCGACCGTGCGCCTGTACACCGGCGACGACTTCAACTACCCGGAGCTGATCACGGGTGACAAGCAGGGCCGCTCCGACGCCCTGCTCGGGATCTTCGCGGCGATCTACCCGGCCGCGTCCACCGCGCTGCAGGCGTTCGACGCCGCGGAGGCCGGCGACCCGGACGGCGCGGCACGCGGGCACGCGATCCTGGCCTCGACCGAGAAGCTGGGCCGGCACATCTTCGCGGCGCCGACCTACTACTACAAGACGGGCGTGGCGTTCCTGTCCTGGCTGAACGGCTTCCAGGCCGGGTTCCAGCTCGTGGGCGGTCTGCAGTCGGGCCGCTCGCTGGCGCACCTGGTGGAGCTGGCCCGCCTCGCCGACGGCTGCGGCATGCTGCTCGACCCGGCGCTGGCCGCCCGCCGCCTGGACGCCCTGCTGGTGACGAACGGGGTCTCCGCATGAGCGCCGCGGGAGCCGACCTGAGCCGCTGCTCGCTCAACACCGCCACGGTCAAGCACGCCACGCTCGCCGAGGCGGTCGACGCCGCGGCCTCGGCCGGTCTCGGCGCCGTCGGCCTGTGGCGCCACCAGGTGCAGGAGCACGGCGCGGACAAGGCGGCACGCATCGTGTCGGACGCCGGCCTGCGCGTCTCGTCGCTGTGCCGCGGCGGGTTCCTCACGGCCGCGGACGAGGCGGGCATCGCCGCCGCCCTCGACGACAACAAGCGCGCCATCGAGGAGACGGCGGGCGTCGGCACCCGCGAGCTGGTGTTCGTCGTCGGCGGCCTGCCCGCCCTCAGCGAGCCCGGCCGCGGCCCGCGGCCCGACGCCGGTCCGGGCGACCGCGACGTCGTCGCCGCCCGCGCCCGCGTGGCGGACCGGATCGCCGAGCTCGCGCCGTTCGCGGCCGAGCACGACGTGCGGATCGTGCTCGAGGCGCTGCACCCGATGTTCGCCGCCGACCGCGCGGTGATCTCCACCCTCGGGCAGGCGCTCGACCTCGCGGCGCCGTTCGCGCCCGAGACCGTGGGCGTCGTCGTCGACACCTACCACGTGTGGTGGGACCCGCAGCTGCGCGAGTCGGTCGCACGGGCCGGGGCGGAGGGCCGGATCGCGGGGTACCAGGTCTGCGACTGGAACCTGCCGCTGGCCGCCGACCCGCTCAACTCCCGCGGCCACGTGGGCGACGGGTACGTCGACTTCCCGACGATCTCGCGCTGGGTCGCCGAGGCGGGCTACACCGGGGACGTCGAGACCGAGATCTTCAACGAGGAGATCTGGGCCGAGGACCCGCGCGACACCGCCCGCACGGTCGGCGAGCGGTACGCGCGGCACGTGCTGCCGCACCTCTAGGCCCGCCCTCCAGCACACCGGGCCTTGACACCCCGGTGCGGGTCTGTCGCCGACGCCGGCCCGCCGCACGACGCCCCGTCGCCTCCCCGGGCGGCGGGGCGTCGTCGTGCGCGGCGCAGGATCCGCACCGGTCAGGAATGGAGAAGCGCCGCCGGGGAGCCGCTCCCTAGCCTGGGACCCGACGGTGCGGCACGGCGCCGCACCACCAGCCGGGAGGAACGACATGGCCACGTCCGAGGGACTGAGCGCCGACGAGCGCGCCGCCGTGAAGCAGCGCGCCAAGGAGCTGCGCGAGCAGGAGAAGGCCGGCAGGAACCGCGCCGCGGGCGAGAAGGCGGTGCGCGAGGCGATCGAGCCGCTCGAGGGCACCGACCGGGACATCGCCGAGGGGCTGTGCCGGGTCGTCGCCGCGGTCGCGCCCGACCTCGTGCCGAAGACGTACTACGGCATGCCCGGCTTCGCGGACGCCGCCGGCAAGATGGTCGTGTTCGTGCAGCCCGCCGCGAAGTTCGGCACGCGCTACGCGACGGTCGGCTTCGACCCCGCGGCGCACCTCGACGACGGCGACTTCTGGCCGACAGCCTTCGCGGTGCTGGCCTGGACCCCGGCCTTCGAAGAGCGGCTCACCGCGCTGGTGCGCACCGCGGCGGCCTGACCGGGGAGGCACGGTCGTCCGAGGTCCGCACCACTATCTTGCAACGCACGAGACTGCTATCTTGTGCCGCATGGTACCGACCTCGGACGCCGTCCTCACTCAGCTCCGCAAGGGAGTCGTGGAGTACTGCGTCCTGGCCTGCCTGCGGTCGGGGCCTGCGTACGGCCTCGAGCTCGCCGAGCGCCTCGGCGCCACGAGCACCCTGCTGACCAGCGAGGGCACCCTGTACCCGCTGCTCTCGCGGCTGCGCCAGCAGGGCTGGGTCACGACGACGCAGGTCGCGTCCCCGATGGGCCCGCCGCGCCGGTACTACGAGCTCACGGCCGAGGGGCAGGCAGCTCTCGAGACGTTCACCGCCACCTGGGCCCGGTTCACGGAAGACGTCCGCACGACCCTGGAGCCCCGATGACCACGACCCCCGCGTTCCCCCCTCTGATCGAGGCGTACCTCGCCGACCTCGAGCGCGCTCTCGCGGCGAGCGAGCCTCGCGAGCGCGCCGAGACGCTCGCCGCGGTGCAGGAGCACGCGGCCGAGTCCCTCGCGCTGCACGGCTCCGACGGCGCCGGCGCGCGCCGCGTGCTCGACGAGCTGGGCCCGGTGGACGCCATCGCCGCCGCGTCGACCCCCGCCTCCCCCGCCGCCGCGGCACCCGGGGCGGCGACCACCACGCCCGCTGCCGACGTCTGGCTGGTCGTGCTCGCCGTCGCCTCGCTGGCGCTCTTCGTGGTCCCGCCCGTGGCCGCCGCCGCGGTGGTCTGGGCGCTGGTCCGACTCCGTTCCGGCGCCGGGAACCGCGGCCTGCAACGGCTCGCGCTCGTCGTGGGCGCCGTCTCCTTCGCCGGAGCCGTGGCGCTCGTCGTGTCGCACGTGCTGGCCGGCTGAGGCCCCCCGCCGGACCGCTCCGTCACGTCCAGGCGTTCCCTCCGGCGGAAACCGGTTGCTAGGCTGGGCACAGCACGGCGGGAACCGGTTTCTCACGGTTTCTCGCCGACTGTCCCAGCGACGTGACGGAAGGCGACCATGACCCACTACAGCAACCCGGTCCTCGACGCGGACTGGCCGGACCCCGACGCGGTGCGCGTCGGGGACGACTACTGGCTGATCGCGTCCAGCTTCAACCGTGCCCCCGGGCTGCCCGTGCTGCACTCGCGCGACCTCGTGTCCTGGCGGCACGTGGCGAACGCGCTGCCCGCCCTGCCGCCCGCCGGTCACTACGCGCTCCCCCGGCACGGCTCCGGGGTGTGGGCGCCCAGCCTGCGTCACCACGACGGCCTGTTCTGGATCGTGTACCCGGACCCGGACCACGGGATCTTCGTCCTCACCGCGGCCGACCCGCGCGGCCCGTGGTCCGCGCCGTGGTGCCTGCTCCCGGGCCAGGGCCTCATCGACCCGTGCCCCCTGTGGGACGACGACGGCCGCGCCTACCTCGTGCACGGCTGGGCCAAGAGCCGCGCCGGGGTGAAGAACCGCCTGACGGTGGTCGAGGTGGACCCCGGGCTGCGCCGCGCCGTCGGGCCCGCGCGCACCGTGGTCGACGGCGACGAGCTGCCGGGCTTCCGCACGCTGGAGGGCCCCAAGCTGTACCACCGCGACGGCTGGTACTGGATCTTCGCGCCGGCCGGCGGCGTCGCGACCGGCTACCAGGTCGCCTTCCGCGCGCGGTCGGTGTGGGGCCCGTACGAGCACCGCGTGGTGCTGGCCCAGGGCGACACCCCGGTCAACGGCCCGCACCAGGGCGCGTGGGTGGACACCCCGGACGGCGACGACTGGTTCCTGCACTTCCAGGACCGCGACGTCTTCGGCCGCGTGGTGCACCTGCAGCCGATGCGGTGGGACGACGACGGCTGGCCGGTGCTGGGCGACGCGGGCTCCCCGGTGCTCACGCACACGACGCCCGTGCCGGGCGCCGAGCCGGGCGAGCCGGTGCGCAGCGACGACTTCGCGTCGCCGGGCCTCGCGCCCCGCTGGCACTGGCAGGCGAACCCCGTCGAGGGCTGGGCCGTGGCCGACGGCGGCGGCACGCTGCGCCTGCCCGCCCAGCCCACGCCCCGGGGCAACCTGCGCGACCAGGGCGCCGTCCTGAGCCAGCAGCTGCCGGGGCAGCCGAGCACGTGGGAGACCCGCGTCGGCCTCGCGGGCGACGCCCCCGGCACCCGGGCCGGCGTCGTCGTCCTGGGCCGCGAGTACGCCTGGGCGGGACTGGTGCGCACGCCGGGCGGGATCGAGGTGACCGTGCGGCGCGGCGGCACCTACGGCGACGAGGAGGTCCTCGCGCAGGAGCCCGTGCCCGCGGGCGCGACGGGCGTCGTGCTGCGCACCGCCGTCGACGCCGAGGGCCGCGTCACCTGGGCCTGGCGGGACGACGCCCTGCCGGGGCACGACGACGCGGAGTGGCACGAGCCCGCGCCGCCGTGGCAGTCGGTCGTCGGCCACTGGATCGGCGCCGAGGTCGGCCTGTTCGCGAGCGCCCCGCTCGGGGCCGACCTGCGGCCGGGCGACGGCGGCACCTTCGGCCCGATGCACGTCACCGTGGCCGGGAAGGACGCCTGATGGCCCGCTCGGGCGGCCCCACCATCGACGAGGTGGCGGCCGCGGCCGGGGTGTCGCGGGCCACGGTCTCGCGGGTGATGAACGGCCGGGCCAGCGTCGCGCGGGACATCGCCGAGCGCGTGCGCGTCGCCGCGAAGGACCTGCGCTACCAGCCCAGCCGGGTGGCGCGCAGCCTGTCGCTGGGCCGCACCAACTCCGTCGCGCTGGTCGTGCCCGACCTGGCGAACCCGATGTTCCAGCAGATCCTGCGCGGCACGATGGCGGCGGCCGCGCCGCACGACTACCGCGTCCTGGTGGCCGACACGGCCGAGAACACCGCCGACGAGGCCGAGGTGGCGCTCGAGGCTCGACAGCGGTGCGACGCGCTGGTGCTCGCCGCCCCGCGCACGTCCGAGGACGCGCTGCTGGAGCTCCTGCCGCGGCTCGAGCCGGTGGTCGTGGTCAACCGGCACGTGCCCGGCCTCACCGTGCCGAGCGTGCGCGTCGACTACGCGGCAGGCGTGCGGAGCATGGTGGACCACCTGGTGGCGCTCGGGCACCGCGAGCTCGCGTACGTCGCCGGCCCCCGATCGAGCGCGTCGAACGGGCTGCGGGCCCGCGCCCTCGACGACGCGCGCGAGCGGCACCCGGGTCTGCGCGTCACGACCGTGCCGTGCGGCCCCACCGTGGACGCCGGGTACCGCGCGGCGGACGCCGTGCTGGCGACCGGCGCGACGGGCGTCGTCGCGTTCAACGACCTGGTCGCGTTCGGCCTCCTCGCGCGCCTCAACGAGGCCGGCGTGGCGGTGCCGGGGGACATCTCGATCGGCGGCTTCGACGACATCGAGCTCGCCCGCTACGCGACGCCGTCGCTGACCACGGCCGCGGTGCCGCAGGCCGATCTCGGCCGCCGTGCCTGGGAGCTGCTGCACGCCCGCGTGCTCGGCACGGAGCGCACGCGACTCGGTGCCGAGGGCATCGCCGTGCACGTGACACCGGGGCTGGTGGTGCGGGGCAGCACGGGGCCCGTGCCGCCCGCGCGCCGGCTCGGCGTGACGTCGGCGGACCTCGCGGGGCGCGCGCACGCCCGTGACGACTCGGTCCGGGCCCGGTGGCGGCCCGTCGACGACGACTGGGTGCTCGGCGTCGGCGACGACCGGCCCCTGGGCCGGTACTCGCGCGGTGACGGGATGCCCGGCGTGCACAGCCCACGGCCCTTCCTGCACCCGGTGCACTCGGCGCAGGGCGTGGCGATGACGACGAAGAGCCCGCTGGACCACCGCCACCACTACGGCGTCTCGATGGCGGTGGCCGACGTGGACGGCACCAGCCACTGGGGCGGGCGCACCTACGTGCGCGACCAGGGGCCGACGCTGCTCGCGAACCATGGCCGCCAGGAGGCCGGGCGCACGGAGGTGACCGACGACGGCGCCACCCTGACCCAGCGGCTGCGCTGGCTGGACGAGCGCGGCGGCGTGCAGCTGACGGAGGAGCGGCGCCTCACCGCCGTCGTGCTGCCGGAGGTCGACGCGTGGGCGCTCGGCTGGCACGGCAGCCTGCGCGCGGGCGACGCCGACGTCGAGATCGGCAGCCCGGCGACCAACGGCCGGCCCGGCGCCGGGTACGGCGGCTGGTTCTGGCGCCTCCCGTCGGGCGACGAGGCATTCGCGCTGAGCCCCGACCGCGGCGGCGACGTGCACGGCTCGCGCAGCCCGTGGGTGGCCGTCGTGCGGCGCACCGGGCCGGCCTGGACCACCCTCGTGCTGGCCCAGGCGTCCGGGGAGCCCGACCCGTGGTTCGCCCGCGTGGGCGACTACGTGGGGCTGGGTCCGGCGCTCGCCTGGGACGCGGTGCGCACGGTGCCTGCGGGGTCGTCGCTCGAGGTCGACGTCGTGGCGGCCGTCGTCGACCGACGCCTCGACATCACCGGGGCCGGCGATGTCGCGGACCTCGCAGTGGGGCGCGTGGGGGCCGTCACTGCCTGAGCCGGTCGTCGTATCCGGCCGACACCTCGGTCGGGGCGAGCGGGGCGAGTGTTTCTCCGCGGCGACGCGTTCACGGGCGCCAGGGCGCCCTCCACTTCGGGAGGGATACGTCGCCGCGGAGAAACCCTCGCCCCGCTCTTCGTCGAGCCCCTGGCCGCGCGGGTCGACGCCGGACCGGCACGACCTCTGATTGGTTCCGGCCGCTGAACTATTGACGCGGGCGCCCTGCTCGGATAGGTTTGTGAGAAACCGGTTTCTGAGGCGTTTCCGGTCGCAGAGCGCGACGGGCACGGGAAGACCGACACCGACGTCGGCCGCACCACGAGCAGCACGAGCAGCACGACCAGCACGATCCGCACCGCAGGCACCCCGGGTACCCCGCCGTCGATGACGGGCCCCCGGCCGCCGCCCCCGCTCGTCCCGACCCGAGGGCCACCCGGCCCGAGTCTCACGAGAGGCGCGACGATGCCCTTCAGCGCGGACCATCGACCCACCCCGCACCGCACCCCCACCCCCCGCTCCCACCGCCCGGGGCCGCGAGCCCGCCGGGCCGTGGCGGCACTCGCCGCCCCGGTCCTCGGCCTGACGCTGCTCGCCCCGGTGGCGCACGCGTCGTCCGGCACGGACGCCGAGGCCGCCGGCCGAGCGCTGCTGCACCGCATCGGCGCCCCACCCGTGACGTCCGCGGACGGCCCCGTCTGGTCCCCCACCGCGACGGGCTTCGCGTCCGTCCCGACGGACGAGCTCCCGGATGGCACCACCGGCGGCGCGGGCGGGCGGACCGTCACCGCGCGCGACGCCGCGGGCCTCGCGGCGTACGCGGCGGCCGACGAACCGCTGACGATCCTCGTCCAGGGCACCCTCGAGGTGGAGCCGTTCGGCTCGATGATCGACGTCGCGAGCGACAAGACGATCGTCGGCGCGGCGTCGGGCGGCGAGCTCGTCGGCGGCGGGCTGCGGCTGCTCGAGGTCGAGAACGTCATCATCCGCAACCTGACGTTCCGCGACTCCTACGTCGCGGCCGACTGGGACGGCAAGAGCGCGGACAACGACAACGACGGCATCCGCATCGACACGTCGGACCACGTGTGGGTGGACCACAACGAGTTCGCGCGGCTCGGCGACGGCCAGCTCGACATCCGCAAGGACTCCACCGCGGTGACGGCGTCGTGGAACTCCTTCCACGACCACAACAAGACGCTCGGCGTCGGGTGGACGGACAACGTCGTGACCACGCTGACCCTGCACCACAACCGGTTCTCGAACGTGCACCAGCGCAACGGCAGCATCGACAACGTGGCGCTCGGCCACCTGTACAACAACTGGCTGTCCGGGGCGAGCTCGTACGGCACCACGTCGCGCGGCGGCTCCACGCTGCTGGTCGAGTCGAGCGTCTACGAGAACGCCCGCAACCCGCTCATCCTCAGCGGCGACGCGGCCCGCCTGCACCAGCGCAGCAACCTGTTCCGCGGGAACTGGGGCGAGGAGCCGGCCGAGACCGGGCCCACGTTCGAGGCGTCCGACCACTACGCCTACACGGCCGACGACGCCGAGGACGTCGTGCCGCTGCTGAGCCGGTACGCCGGCACCCGGTCCACGCGCGACGACCGGCTCGGCCGGCGGGTCACGGTGGCGCAGGACGGCACCGGCGACTACCTGTCGGTCCAGGCGGCCGTCGGCGCGGCGTCGCGGTCGCCCCGACCGGTCGAGATCGTCGTCGAGCCGGGCACGTACCGCGAGGTGCTCACCGTCTGGCCGGGCGCCGAGGGGCTCACGATCCGCGGCGCGACGGGCGACCCCGCCGACGTCGTCGTGACGTACGACAAGCCCGCGAGCGACTGGGCCACCGCGACCGTCCTCGCCGACGGCGTGACCCTGCGCGACCTCACGCTCGAGAACGCCTACGACGCCGAGGTGAACGGGCCGAGGGAGACCCTCGCCCTGCGGGACGCCGGCGACGGCACCGTGCTCGACGACGTCCCGCTGGTCGGCGGCGGCCGATCCACCGACGACCCACGCCAGTCCTAACACCCTTCGAGGAGCATCCATGAGACTCACGACGACCCGCACCGCTGCGCTGCTCGGCGCCCCGGTGCTGGCGCTGACCCTGCTCGCCCCGGCCGCGCAGGCGGCGCCCGGTCCCGGTCACGACGGCGGCCCGGCCGCCGCCGGGGCCGCCGTCCTGGACCGCATCGGCGCGCCCACCACGACGACGGCCGACGGCCCCGTCTGGTCGCCCGTCGCGACGGGCTTCGCCTCCACGCCCACCGACGACCTCCCCCACGGCACGACCGGAGGCGCGGGCGGCGACGCCGTCACCGTGCGCGACGCGGCCGCGCTCGCCGAGGCGGCGGCGTCCGACGAACCCCTGACGATCTACGTCAAGGGCACGATCGAGCCGGCCGAGTTCGGCTCGATGATCGACGTGGCGAGCGACAAGACCATCGTCGGGTTCGCGTCGGGCGCGGAGCTGGTCGGCGTCGGGCTGCGGCTCGACCACGTGGAGAACGTCATCGTGCGCAACCTGCGCTTCCGCGACTCCTACGTGCCGGGCGACTGGGACGGCAAGAGCGCGGACAACGACAACGACGGCATCCGCGTCGACACCTCCAGCCACGTGTGGATCGACCACAACGAGCTCACGCGCCTGGGCGACGGCCTGATCGACGTCCGCAAGGACTCCACGGCGGTCACGCTGTCGTGGAACTACCTGCACGACCACAACAAGACGGTGGGCGTGGGCTGGACCGACAACGTGGTCACCGAGATCACGATGCACCACAACCGGTTCTCGAACGTGCACC
>NZ_JBHTVC010000012.1:0-95976 GCF_042793275.1 Isoptericola sp. NPDC056578 | reverse complement strand
GCGGCGGGCCCCGCCCCCCCCGCGCGCGGGCACGGCCGTCCTTCCGTCCACGCAGGTGAGCGCTCACAGACCAGGAGCAGCCATGACCGACCGCCAGAACACCCGAGCCCTGCGCCGCGCGCCCGTCGTCCTCGGCGCCGCGGCCGCGCTGCTCGCGACCATCGCCGTCCCCGCCGGGGGCGCGACGGGCGCGGGCGGACCGCCCGACACCGACGTCGGGCTCCAGCGCCCCTTCGCCCTGCCCGGCTACGTCGAGCGGGACGACAACGGCGCCCTCCTCGTCGGCGAGGGCGAGAGCCGGTTCGCCCTCCGGGTCGACCTGCTGACGTCCGCCGGGAAGCTCGTCCGGGAGAACCAGGGCCTTCTCAACAACGTCGCCCACGTCGGCCCGGTGACCGTGGACGGCTCGTACTACGAGGTGGAGATCAGCAGCGACGACCGCTCCATCACCCCCGACCGCCTCGGGGCGCTGCGCGAGATCCTCGACCACCCGGACGAGTGGTCCGCCGAGCAGGTGGAGCAGGCACGCGAGCAGCTGCCGACCCTCCAGGCGCGCTACGACCAGACGCAGCGCGACAAGCAGACGATCGTCCTGCGGTTCGCCCGCACCGCGCCGAACACCCTGGTCGGGTCGGTCACGGCACGCGACGCCGACGCCACCGTCTTCCTCGAGGCCGCGGCGCCGTGGGACGAGGACAACTCCTACGAGGTGACCGAGCGCGGCGTCCGCGCCACCGGGGTCGGGCTCGACGACCCGTCGGAGATCGGCCACTTCGCCCTGCTCCCGACGCAGGCGCCGGACGAGGCCGCGGCCTACGCGTCGGAGGACGACCTGGTCGCCGCGATGCAGGGCGAGGAGAGCGCCGCGGGCGACGCCGCGGCGGCCCTGCGGTACGACCTCGAGGAGGGCGAGACGATCACGTTCACCACGAGCGTGGCGGACGAGCCCCCGACGGCTCGCCCCGGCCGCGGCAGCATCCTCGGCACCCTCGCCCGGGCCCGGGCGAAGGCCGACGAGGGCACCCTCAGCGGGAGCGGGCCGGCGGGCCGCGCGGCGACCGCGATGCGCACCGCCATGGCCCTCAACGCGAACTACGACGAGCTGTCGCGCCAGAGCTTCCTCGTGTGGGGCTGGGGCCGCGGCGGGTCGGAGAACGACTCGATCTTCACCGGCTGGGACTCCGCCTGGGACGCGATCACCGCGCTCACCGTGGACCCGGACCTGGCGCGCCAGCACGAGCGGGTGCTGTTCGCCTCCGGCGGGCCGCGCTACGACCAGCTGCACGCGGGCCCGATGCACGCCTACGCCGTCAAGCGGATCTACGACGCCACGGGCGACCGCGAGCTCGTCGAGCAGGCGTACCCCGCGCTCGTGGAGTTCTTCGACAAGCTGCCCGAGTGGGACGTGAACGACGACGGGCTCCTGGAGGCGCCGTACGAGGCGGACCCGAGCAAGATCGGCAACCACCTCGGCCTCGACGACCTGCCCCTCTACCTCGCGGGCGACCGCGTCGCCAAGGAGGGCGGCAGCGGCGACGAGCGCGACAACACCGACCTCACCGACGTCGCGCTGACCTCCTACTACGCGCTGATGGCCGACTCGCTGACCGAGCTCGCCACCGCGCTCGACCGACCCGACGACGCCCGCCGGTTCAGCGCCGTCCTGGCGCGGACCAAGCGTGCCGCGAACGACACCCTCTGGAACGACGAGCGCGGCATGTACCTCGACCGCAACCTCGACGGGACGTGGGGGAACGTCGTCACGCCCACGATCTTCTACCCCCTGTTCGGCGGCCTCGCCACGCCCGGGCGCGCGCAGCGCACGGTGGAGGAGAACCTGCTCGACCCGGAGCAGTTCTGGGGCGAGTACGCGATCCCGAGCATCAGCCGCGACGACGCGGAGTACTGCGCGAACGGCGACGTCTCCACGACGACGTCCGACGAGTACACGTACTACGTGGGCTGGGGCGAGGAGAACACCTGCGAGCAGTGGCGCGGCGCCGTCTGGCCGCCGATGAACGCGACGGTCTACGACGGCCTCAAGCGGTACGGGCTCGACGAGGCCGCCGGCGAGCTGGCGGCGAAGAGCACGAGCATGTACCTCGACAGCTGGGACGAGAACGGCTTCTTCCCCGAGTACTTCGACCCCGAGCCCGGTCAGGTCATCAACGCCTCGGCGGTGGACAGCGCGTGGCGCTACTACACCTGGTCGAACGTCATGCCCCTGATGGCCGTGCACGAGCTCGTCGCCGAGGATGCGTGGGGCCGGCCCGGGTCGGTCACCTTCGGCTCGCACGCCCTGCCGGGCCGCAACTCCGTGGACGACGTGCGGGTGGGCGGGCACACGTACGCCGCGACGGTGAGCCCGGGTGCCACCGTGCTGGAGCGGGACGGGCGGACCGTGTTCCGGTCGACCGGCGGGCGCGTCGTCGTGCGCGACTTCGCGCCCACCCGCGACGGCGCCTGCTTCGACGTCAACGCCACCGGCACCGCGCGCCTGCAGGTGACGCCGCGACCCGGCACCACCCTGCGCGCCACGGTGCGGGAGGGCAGCTCGCACGTCTGCCTGTGACGCCGCACCGCCCCGGCGCCCGGCCGTGATTCCCGGTCACGGCCGGGCGCCGGCCGTCGTTCCGCCGTGCGCCGCCACCAGCTCCGTCCCGAGGCGGGCGAGCTCCGCGCGCACCTCGGCCGGACCGACGACGTCGGCCTGCGCGCCCCAGCCGGCCAGGTGGCGCGCGACGTCGAGCGGCGTGGGCGCGGCGACCCGCACGGTCACCCGGCCGGCGTCCCGGGCAGCGGGGTCGGCGGCGGGGTCGGCGTCCGTCACGACCGTGTGCCGCCCGAACTGGGCGCGCAGCACGTCGACGTGCTCCGGGGCCACGCGCACGGTGGCCCACGTCGCGGACCGCTTCGCCTCGACCTCGCCGACGACGCGGTCCCACTCGGCCTGCAGGTCGACGTCGTCGGGCACGACGGCGGGCTCGTCGGTGAGGTCCAGCGCACCGATGCGGTCGACGCGGAACGTGCGCGGGCCACGGTCCGTGCCCGCGATCAGGTACCAGGCGCCCTCCTTGTCGACGAGCCCCCAGGGGTCGAGGACGCGCCGCGAGGAGCGTCCGGTCGCGCCCGTGTAGTCGATCCGCACGCGACGGCGCTCGACGACGGCGCGCTGCAGCGCGTCCACCTCCGGCGGCCGGGTGCGGCCGGCCGCGCTCCAGCCCTCGCGGTCCACGACCACGGCCGCGGCGGCCGCCTCGGCCTCGGCCCGGAAGGTGGAGGGCAGGGCGCGCACGAGCTTGCGCAGCGCCGCCCTCGCGTGGTCGGACGACGCCGCCCCCGGGCCCGCGAGCAGGAAGAGCGCCCGCGCCTCGGGTGCCGTGAGGCCGCTGAGGTCCGTGCGCGACCCGCCGAGCAGCGACCACCCGCCGCCGCGGCCCGGCTGCGGGTAGACCGGCACGCCCGCGGCCGACAGCGCCTCGAGGTCCCGACGGGCGGTCGCCACCGAGACCTCGAGCGCGTCGGCGAGCTCGGCCGCCGTCACGCGGGGGCGTGACTGGAGGTGGAGCAGCACCTGGATGAGTCGGTCGGCGCGCATGGTCCGAGACTGCCATGAAAAGTGGTCAGCAGGTGAGCACTTTGGACGGAAGAGTGGTGCTCACGAGGTCACCGGGCCTCGACCACACCGACCGATACCTACCCACACACCGAGCACGGGGAGCCGACATGCTGCGCGGACTGACCACCATCACCTACCTGGCCGACGACGTCGCCGCCGCCCGCGACTGGTACGCCGAGGTGCTGGGCGCCGAGGCCTACTTCGCCCGCGAGGCCGGCGGGGCGCTCGCCTACGCGGAGTTCCGCATCGGCGACTACCAGCACGAGCTCGGGATCATGGACCGGCGCTTCGCTCCCCCGCAGCCCGACGACGCCGCGGGCGCCGTCGCCTACTGGGCGGTCGACGACGTCCGCGGCGCCTTCGCGCGGCTGCTGGAGCTGGGAGCCGCCTCCTACCAGGAGCCGATCGAGCGCGGCCCCGGGTTCGTCACCGCGGCCGTCGTCGACCCGTTCGGCAACGTGCTCGGCGTCATGGAGAACTCCCACTACCGCGACGTGCTCGCCTCCCTGACGTCCTGACCCGGGCGCCCGACGCCGTCGAGCGTGACCAGGCGGTTCCAGGTCGCGACCCAGTCGCGACCGAGCGTCCTGGCCACCTCGCCGCGCGGGGAGAACTTCAGCGTCGCCAGGTCGAGGCCGGCGGCCTCGACGGAGCCGGGCTTGCTGAGGTTCGTGTTGATCCGGTCGCTCCAGGTGTCCAGCCGGTAGGTGGCGGCGGGGTCGGCGAACGAGCTCTGGCCGAACTCGTACTCGCCGCCCCCGATGATCACCGACCGGTCGAGCACGTTGCGCGCCGGCACGTAGACCGAGTCCGGGTCCTCCCAGACCGTGGCGCGGTCGCAGCCCTCGGCGACGCCGTAGTCCGCGGCCCGGCAGTCGACGCCCGTCGCGGCGACGCGCGGCACGTACCAGTCGTCGATCTGGGGGAACAGGATCTTCGCGCCGTCGGAGTACCTGGCCCTGCCGTCCGTGTAGTGCGTGCGCCAGCGGGCGACGTCCTCGGGCGTGGCGCTGTACTTCTCGCCCTCGCGGACGTCGAGGAAGGCGTTGAAGCGGCTCTGCACCACCCAGCCGTTCGCGACCGGCAGGCCGCGCTCGCCGTTGCGGTGGTACAGCTGGTCGTGGCCGGTGCGGTCGACGTCCACGAACACGTTGTCCGTGGCGGTGTTGCTGTGCCCGGACTGGAAGAACACGCCGGAGTGCGCGTCCTTCACGACGTTGTGGTGGAACCGCATGCCGGAGACGCCGTCGTCCATGTAGAAGGCGTCGTTGGAACCGCCGATCCGCTCGAAGAAGTTGTACGCCACCTCGTTGCCCAGGTAGGTGTAGTCGCGCCCCGTGTAGACCACGCCCTGGTCGCCGGCGTTCGTCACGAGGTCGGCGAAGTAGTTGCCGTTGACCCTCATGTCGTTGCCCATGATCTGCACCGCCATGTGCGGCGCGTCGTGGACGTAGTTCTTCTCGAACGAGTTCCCGACGCCGTACAGGTAGCCGGCCGGGGTGTACGTCGCGAGCTGCGAGAAGCGGGCGATCTCGTTGTTCCTGGCGACGTTGTCGCCGCTCTCCAGGGAGCTGCGGTCGCCCCCGCCGAGCAGGACGCCGCCGCCGCCCAGGTCGTGCAGGAACGAGTTCTGCACGACGTTGTCGTGCCCGCCCCGCACCGTCTCGTAGTCCGGCAGGGCGGTGATCGACTCGGTGGTCTCGCCGATCCGCACGGCGTCCATGCTGACGTTGGAGATCTCCACGTCGTCGATCAGCGTCCTCTCGGCGTCGAGCAGCTGGACGCCGCTGACCAGCGAGTCGGACAGGCGCAGCCCGCGGATCGTCACCCCGGTCGTGCCCTCGAGGCGGAAGAGGTTGTCGTCGAAGGCGCGCAGGGTGATCTGCTTGCCGTCGACGGCGTCACCGGCGGGCTTGAAGTACAGGACGTCGTTGTCGTCGTAGCGGTCGACGTAGTACTCGCCGTCGGCGTCCAGCTCGGAGAGCACGTTCACGGCCTTGACCTTGGTGTAGTCGTCGCGCGGCCAGTACATCGACGGGTACTTCGCGTACATCGTGGTGCCGCTCCACGACAGCATCCGCACCATGTCGTTCGCGTAGTTGTTGCCGAGGTAGCCCGACAGCCACCCCTCGGTCTCGTAGCGGGTGTTGTCGATGTCGTCGACCCACGCCGGGTCCGCCTGGACGGGGACGTCGGCGTACTCGCCGAACCCGCGCGTGCCGCGGTCCTCGATCGTCGGCACGGCCTCGGGCGCCCACCTCTGGTACCGGTCGCCGTCGAGCAGGCGACCGCCCACCTCGTACAGCGGCGGCGTCATCGCCCGCATCTCGTCCTGCGACCAGGTGTCGCGCTGGGCCGGGTCGTCGAGCTGCTGCTTCTTGTCCTCGAACTGCGCCCGCGGGGTCGTGCCGCTCGCGGCCCAGTCGTTCTCCTCCCCGAACCGGTGCACCAGGTCCGGCTGCGTGAGGTCGCCCTGCCCGTCGACCTTCCACTTGGCGCCGTTGCCGTACAGGTAGCAGCCGTCGTCGGCGCCGGTGCAGCCGTCGCCGTTGGGGTACTCGGCGAGGGTCTGGGTCTCGCCGTCCACCACGAGCTCGGGCGCGAACGGCTGCGGCAGCCAGTTGAAGCCGTTCTTGTAGAGGGTGCCCGGGTCGACGCCGGCGGCGCCCAGGTCGTAGACCCACACGCCGTCGCGCAGCTCCGGGGTGTCCAGGCGGGCGTTCGACGACAGCGCCGGGTCGGCCAGCTCGTCGGTCGAGAGGTCGGAGAGCCGCTGCCAGCCGTCGGTCGCCAGCTCGTGCGCCCCGGTCACCCGGACGTCCTCGCCCCGGTACGCCCGGTACGTGACCCACGAGTTCGCCCGGCCCTCGAGGTCGATCGCGTCGTCGAGCACGTACTCGCCGCCGCGGATCTCGACCGTGCCCGGCCGGGCCGCGCTGGTGCGGCCGGCGAGCGCGTCGCGGCCGGCCTCGATCGTGCGCAGCGGCGCGCCCTTCGTCCCCGCGGCGGTGTCGTCGCCGTCCGGCGCGACGTAGACGACGGGCCCACGCCCCGTCCCGGAGCCGGGCGGGGCCGCCACCGCACCTCCCGCAGTCGTCGCCACCATCGCGGCGGCCGCGGCCGCCGCGGCCAGTCCCCTGAACGTCCTGCCAGCATGCATGCGAGATCCCCAATGATCAGACATATGACATGTTCATAGTGGCGACGATCGTCCGTGCTGGCAAGACCATGCGTCGGACCTGGGGTGTAGACACGGGGGGGACACCGACGTCCCGCCCGCAAGGAGGCCCGTGATGACGCCCGCCCCTGAACCGCCCCCGAGCCCCGGCTCCGTACCGGACGACGACGCCGTGCTCGCGCGCCAGGTCCTCGACGACGGGAAGTACCTGGTCCTCGCCTCGGCGGACGCCGAAGGGGACCCGTGGGCCACGCCCGTCTGGTTCGCCCGCGAGGGGCGGGAGCTCGTCTGGGTCTCCCGCCTCGGCACGCGTCACTCGACCAACGTCGCGGCGCGTTCCGCGGTGGGGATCGTGGTCTTCGAGACCCCGGTGCCCGTCGACGGGCGACCGCGCGCGGTGTACGCGGAGGCCACGGCGGGCGAGGTGCCGGAGGCGGACCGCGAGCGCTGCCTCGCGATCTTCGACCGCCGCTCCCGCGCCGAGGGCCTGGCCCCGTGGACCCTCGACCGCGTGGTCGCGCCCGCGGAGCTGCGCCTCTTCCACGCCGTCGTGTCGCGACTCTTCGTGCTCGAGCCCGACCGCGACGTCCGCCGCGAGGTCGATCTCGACCTCTAGCCCGCGCCCTCGCTCACGCCGTCAGCACGAGCACGGCGAGCGCGACGGCGAGGATCACGTCGAGCACGCCGCAGAACTCCGCGAGCGAGCGGGCGACGACCCGGCCGGTGCGGTGGTGGTAGGCGTCCCAGGCGGCGTGCCCGAGCAGCCCGACGGCGACGACGAGCCCGCCCGCGGTGGCGTCCAGCCGGACGGCGGCCAGCGCGGCGGCCCCCAGGACGAGCATGGCCGCGGCCTGGAGCGGCAAGGACCACGCAGGACGCCTCCGCCCGGCCGCGAGGCCCACGACGGCCAGCACCACGGCGAGGCCGATCATCCAGGGCGTCGGGTCGAGGTCGGTGACCTTGGCGACGCCGATCAGCACGAAGGTCACGCCGAACGCGGGCCACGCGGCGGCCGGCCGGCCGAGCGCGGCGGCCGCCAGGTAGACGAGGCCGGAGGCGGCGAGCACCGGCGCGACGTCGCGCGCGTCGGCGAGCCCGATCGCGGTCGCCGCCGCGACGAGCACCCCGAGCGCCGCGGGCCACACCCTGCCGAACACCGAACGCCGGTCGGCCGCGGCCGTCGACGTGCCTGCCGCCTGGTCCTGGGTCATGGTCTTCTCGCTCTCGTGCGTGCGAACCGCGTGAGGTGAACCGCTGACGATCGAGCGCGATAAACTGTACACACTTGTTCGAGTTAGCGGAAGGGCGGACGACGATGCCGCACACCATGACGTCACCGGCCGCGCCGGCCACGCCGGTCGAGCTCCGGCCCGCGACGGCGGACGACACCGACGCCGTCGCGCGGATCTGGCGCGAGGGCTGGGCGGACGCGCACCTGGGCCACGTGCCCGACGCGCTCGCGGCGGCGCGCACCCCGGCATCGTTCCCGGAGCGCGCCCGCGAGCGCGTCGCCGACACGACCGTCGCGGCGCGCCGGGGGGCCGTCGTCGGGTTCGTCATGGTCGCCGGGGACGAGGTGGACCAGCTCTACGTCGACCGCGCGGGCCGCGGCGGCGACGTCGGCGGCGCCCTGCTGCGCCACGCAGAGCACGCCGTCCGCGCCGCCGGACACCCGCACGCGTGGCTCGCCGTCGCGACGGGGAACGCGCCCGGCCGCCGCTTCTACGCACGCCAGGGCTGGGTCGACGCGGGCCGGTTCGCGCACCGGGCGCCGGTGCCGGGAGGCGCGGTCGAGGTGGACTGCCACCGCTTCACGAGCCCGGACCGATAACCTGGACACCACTGTCCGACCTTGGAGGAGCCCGTGGCCACCACACCCGCCCAGACGACGGAGACGACGGGCAGGGGCCCGGCCAACGACGGCCGGGACCGCGCGAAGCGCGCGGACGCCGTCCGCAACGTCGAGGCGATCCTGGCCGCGGCCACCCGGGTGCTGGCGACCGACCCCGACGCGAGCATCAACGAGATCGTCAAGGCCGCGGGCGTCGGCCGGGTCACCCTCTACGGGCACTTCGACTCGCGGGCGACGCTCGTGCGCGAGGTCGTGGACCGCGCGATCGCCCAGACCGACGAGGCCATGGGGCGGATGGACCTGGGCGGCGACCCCCGGGACGCCCTCGGCCGCATGCTGGAGGCGACCTGGCACCTGACCCACCGGTTCGGGGCGCTCGTGGTGGCCGGGTCCCAGGTGCTGCCGCCCGACGAGATGCGACGGGCCCACGAAGGCCCGATGACCCGCGCGCGCGGCGTGCTCGAGCGAGGGCGAGACGTCGGCGAGTTCCGCGACGACATGCCGATCGACTGGCAGCTCACTGTGATCCAGGCGATCCTCCACGGCGCCTCCGCCGCGGTGCACCGCGGCGAGATCACCGCGGAGGAGGCCCCGGCGCTCGTCCGCGGCACGACGCTCGCCGCCCTGTCCGCCTGACGCCGCCCCTCCCGGAAGTCACCCGCACACCCCTCTTGTCGAACACGCCTGTTCGAGTTAATTTACTCGAACAGGTGTGTTCGACTTATTCGTGCTCGACTCATCGAGGGACCGTGCCATGACCCCGTCAGAACAGCCCGCTCCGGAGAAGACCGGCCAGGACCCGAACGGCCAGGACCAGACCGCCGCGCCCGATCCCCGGCGCTGGCGCATCCTCGCGCTGCTCGGCATCGCCCAGCTGATGCTCATCGTCGACGTCACCGTGGTCGCGATCGCCCTCCCGGAGATGGGCGCCGACCTCGGCCTCGACCGCTCCGGCCTCACCTGGGTGGCGAGCGTGTACGCCCTGGTCTTCGGCGGGCTGATGCTGCTCGGCGGCAAGGCCGCCGACGTCCTCGGGCCACGGCGCGTCGTGCTCGCCGGGCTCGCGCTGTTCACGCTCGCCTCGCTGCTCGCCGGGCTCGCGAGGTCGCCTGAGCTGCTGCTCGCCGCCCGCGGCCTGCAGGGCGTCGGCGCGGCGGCCATGTCGCCCGCCGCGCTGTCCGTCATCGTGCGCACGTTCAGCGGGCCCGAGCTGTCGCGCGCCATCGGCGTCTGGTCGGCGCTCGGCGGCGCCGGCGCCGCCGTCGGCGTGCTGGTGGGCGGCCTCCTCACGTCCGGCCCGGGCTGGCCCTGGGTGTTCTACGTCAACGTCCCCGTCGGGGCGCTGCTGCTCCTGGCCCTGTTCCGGTGGGTGCGGCCGTGGCCCGGGTCGGGCGGGCGGCTCGACGTGCTCGGCGCCGCCCTCGCCACCGGGGCGACCGCCGCCGTCGTGTTCGGGCTCGTCACCGCCGGCGACTCCGGCTGGCTGAGCGCGCCGACCCTGGTCGCCCTGCTCGTCGGCGTCGTCGGGTACGTGCTGCTCGCGCGTCACCTGCGCGCGTCCGCCGCACCCCTCGTGGACCCGGCCATGCTCACCCGGCGGCCGGTGCTGCGCGGTCTCGGGCTGATCTTCGTCGCCACGGCGCTGATGATCTCCGTGTTCTTCCTCGGCTCGTTCACGCTGCAGCAGCTGCACGGATTCAGCCCGCTGGACACGGGGCTGACGTTCCTGCCCGTCGCGGTGGGCACTATCCTCGGGTCGAGCCTCGCCGGCCGCGCCCTGCCCCGCCTCGGGGTGCGCACCGTGTCCGTCGCCGGGCTGCTGGTGGCCGCCGTCGGCCTGGCCGCGGCGGCCGGCATCTTCTCGATGACGGTGCTCGTGGTCGGCATCACCGTCGCCGGGTTCGGCGTGGGAGCCGTGTTCGTCGCGGCCGCCGGGAGCCTGTTCTCCGCCGCCCAGCCGCACGAGGCGGGCGTGGCCTCCGGCGCGCTGAGCACGTTCCACGAGTTCGGCGCCGCGACCGGTGTCTCGGCCGTGTCCAGCGTCGCCGCCGCGGCCCTGGTGGACCCCGGGTTCGACACGTTCGCCACCGGCTACTGGTTCGCCGCCGTCGTCGCCCTGGTGGCTGCGCTCGCGTCGCTCGCGCCGGCCCGGGACGGTCGCTGACGGGACTCATCACCGGGCCGGGCCGGGTGATATCTCGCCGTCGCATGGCCGCTCGCCGGGCGGAGAGAGACGCTGGGTGCTGCCGCACCCGCCGCGCGCGGGCCCATGCCAGCCCGTCCGTCGCGGCCGCACGTGCCGCGACCGACAGGGCTGGCACCGTCGCAGGAGGACCTCGATGACAGAGCAGCAGGTGGGACCGATCGACTACCTCGTCCTGGAGTTCCCCGGCGCGAGGCTGCAGGGCAAAGGGCTGGCCGCGCTCCTGGACCTCGTGGAGCGCGGGATCATCCGGATCCTCGACCTGCGCGTCGCGAGGGTGACCGACACCGGCGTCGTCGGGGTGGCGCTCAGCGACCTCGACGACGACGGCCAGCTGGACCTCGCGGTGTTCGAGGGGGCGACGTCCGGGCTGCTCGACGACGACGACCTGGCGCGCGGCGCCTCCCTCGTGGAACCGGGCAGCGCCGTCGGGATGATCGTGTACGAGAACACGTGGGCGGGACCCTTCGTCGCCGCCATGCGCGAGGCCGGCGCGGAGGTCGTGTCCAGCGGCCGCATCCCGGTGGACGACGTCGTCGCGGCGCTCGACGCGCTCGAGGAGGAGTGAGATGGGACTGCTACGAGGGGTCGCCCGGACCGCGGTGGTCGCGGGCACCGCGACCGCGGTGTCGAACCGGGTGTCACGACGTCAGGCCGGCCGCTGGGCGGCGCAGGAGCAGTACGCGGAGCCCCAGCCGCAGTACGCGCTGCCGCCTCAGCAGTACGCGCCGCCGCCCCCGGCCCCGGCGGCTGCAAGCGGCGACGACGTCATCGCGCAGCTGGAGAAGCTGGGCCGCCTGCGCGACAGCGGCGTCCTCACGGACGAGGAGTTCGCCGCCCAGAAGGCCAGGCTGCTCGGGTCCTGACGCGGGAGCCCGGCGAGAGGCGTCCGGCTCAGCCGCGCCCCGCGCCGCCTCGCGCGGCGAGCTCCTGGAGGAACGTCGGGATCCGGCCGGTGCCGAAGTCGTAGTAGCGGGCCCAGGTCGGCACGACGGCGATTCGCGCCATGCGGTCGTAGAGCGCGCGGCAGGCCTGCTCGAACTGCGCGAGGTCGTCGCCGGCCATGCCCTTGCCGGCGGCGGCGAGGTACTCCGGAACCACGCCGTCGACGATCGTGATCTCCGCGCGGCCGCGCACGGACAGCGACCGCGCCCCCGAGGGCGCGTCGCCGTCCACGAGGGACAGAGCCACCTCCGGGCGGGCCCGGAGCGCGGCGACCTTGGGCGCCGTCTCCGCCGTGGAGAGCACCAGCTCCCGGCCGGTCCACCAGAACCCCGCCGGCACGACCCGCGGCGTGCCGTCCTGCGCGGTGTAGGCGAGGTGGAGGGCGGACGGCGAGTCGAGCAGCTCCGTCGCGTCCGCCAGCTCGCCGTCGATCTCCTGCTGCTCCATCGCGTGCATCCCTCCGTCGGAAGCGGCGCCGGTCGCCGCCCTCTCCCCGGGGACGGAGCGGAGCGCGCTCTCTCGACATCGAACCGCGGGACCGCACCGAGCGCGCGACGGGCGCCCTGGCGGTACACCTCTCACCAGGGACTCCCCCGCCCGCCGTCGAGGGCGTTGACTGGGTCCCGAGCCGGTGCCGCACGGGCGCCGACCGCCACGTGGGAGGAACGACATGACGACGCTCGCCATCATCGGCGCCGGCCCCGGCCTCGGCCTGTCCGTCGCCCGACGCTTCGGTCGCGAGGGCTTCTCCGTCGCGCTCGTCGCGCGGGACGCCGCGAAGCTGGACCGGCTCGCGTCAGGGCTGCGCGACGACGGCGTCACCGCCGCCGGGTACGTCGCCGACGCGCGCGACCGCGACGCGCTGACCGCCGCGCTCGACCGGGCGGCCACCGACCTCGGCCCCGTCGAGGTGCTGCAGTACAGCCCGCTCCCGGCGCGCGAGTTCATGAAGCCCGCGCTCGAGACCACCGCCGAGGACCTGGTCGGCCCGCTCGAGATGTCCGTGCTCGGCCCCGCCGCCGCCGTCCAGCACGTGCTGCCCGGCATGCGCGCGCTGGGCCGCGGGACCGTGCTGTTCCCCAACGGCGGCAGCGCCGTCCGGCCGCGCGACGCCGTGACCGGCACGTCCGTCGCCTTCGCCGCCGAGAGCGCCTACGCCCGGCTGCTGCACGAGGCGCTCGCGCCCGAGGGCATCCACGTCGCGCAGCTGATCATCCCGCTCGGCATCGGCGGCGGGGAGCCCGACCACGACCCCGACGCCCTCGCCCAGCGGCTCTGGGACCTGCACGTCGAGCGCGGCGAGTTCCGCACCTTCGTGCGGCCGCTGGACTGACCCCCGACGGCCCGGCCGTGCGCCGTCAGCGGCCGGTCCCGGCGTCGTCGCCCGGGAGCTCCGCGGTGACCAGCGGGTCGGAGTGCATGTGCACGATCCGCCAGCCGTCCTCGGCGCCGGTAGACCTTGGTGACGCGGCGCTCGCGGACCACCCGTCCGCCGGTCGCGGACCGGGAGTGGATCTCCTCCACGTGCACCGTCCAGGCGGTGTCTCCGTGGACGTGCTCGTCCAGCTGGTCGAGCCGCCGGTAGACGCCGTCGCCGTACACGACGGCCACGGCGGCGAGGCGGTCACGCACCTCGTCCCAACCGTGCGCGACGCCGCCGAACGCGCCCAGCAGCGAGACGTGCGGTGTGTGGTCCCACAGCCGCTGGAAGTCGCGCGGGTCACCGGCCACCAGCGCGGCCAGCGCGGAGCGCTGCGCGGCCTGGAAGTCGGCCCACGTCGACACCATCGTCATGACCTCTCCGGGATGAGGGGTGAAGGCCGCGGTGCGACCGCACGCGCCCTCGGGCCTCCACGTCACCACACGGACGGCGGCGGTTCAACCCCGCCGCCCGCCCGGGAACGGCGCCGCCCCGCACGACGCGCGCACGGTCAGCCGCGGCAGCAGGCTGAGGTGCCGCGGCGGGCGGGGGCCGGCGCCGTCCGCGGCCATCCGGTCGACGAGCAGCCGCAACGACTCCTCGCCGACCTCGCGCCGCGGCGGGGTGACGGAGGTGAGAGGGACGACGGCGAGCTCGGCGTTCTCGTCGTCGTACGCGACGACGGCGAGGTCGCCCGGCACGCGCAGCCCGCGGTCGAGCGCGCCCTCGACGAGGCGCGCCGCGTGATGGTCGGTGTGTGCGACGACCGCCGTCGCGCCCGCCGCGACGCACCGGTCCAGGGCGTCCTCGACGGCCGCGGCCAGCGCGATCGGGTCCCCCTCCTCCCCGACGTCGAAGGACACGTCGGGCCCGGGCTCCAGGCCGAGGCGCGTCTGCGCCGTCGCGAACCCCGCGCGCAGGTACGGCGCGGTCGGGGTGCGGTCGAAGACGGCGAGCGCGATCCGCCGGTGGCCCAGGCCGTGCAGGTGCTCGACGGCGAGGATCCCGCCCTGGGCGTGGTCGGTGCGGGCGAGGTCGAGCTCGCTCAGGCCGGTGTCCCCGTCGAGCTGACGCTCCATGACCACCAGCGGCACGGGGACCGAGCGGAGCCAGGACGCGAGCTCGGCGACCGGCCGCTCGCGCGTCGTCGGCGCGATGACCAGCCCCGAGACTCCGAGGGAGACGAGCCGGTCGACCTGCGCCACCTCCACCTCCGGCCGGTACTGGGACACCCCGAGCACCAGCCGCACGCGCAGCGTGGGCGCGACCGCCTCCATCCCCCGCACCACGGAGCGGAAGTACGACGTCGTGTTCGGCACGACCAGGCCCACGAGGCTGCGCGCGGGCCGGGGCGCCGGGGCCGCGTCGCCGGCGACCGCGCCGCCGTGCACCCGGCGGAGCTTCCCCGCGCCCTCCAGGGCGACGAGGTCGCGGCGCATCGTGATCTCGGAGACGCCGAGGCGGGCGGCGAACTCCGCCGACCGCAGGCTGCCGCGCAGCGCCAGCTCGCGCAGCACCAGCTCGTGCCGCTGGCGGGCCAGGTGCATCGCCGCTCCCTCGTGTTCCGCGTCGCCGGCAGAGTATCCCGGCCGTCACCCGTCGAAGGCGGCGGCCCAGTCCGCGGGGGCAGGCAGCGGCGGGTCGTCGACCCCCGCGAGCCGGAACAGCGTGGGGCGCACGGTGGTGACGAACTGGTGGGTGGCGTTGAGGTCGCCCTCGTCCAGCCCCAGCCCGAGGCGCACCGCGTTCGGCGCGGCGACGGACGCGCCGACGTGCCGCGAGAAGCCGCCGTCCGCGCGGGCGAAGCCCACCGCGTTGCGGGTGGTGATCGCGACGAGCTCGGCGACGTCGTCGTCCGGGACGCCGCCGAGCTGGCCGCCCACGACGTCCACCAGCTCCACGGGGTTGCGCAGCCAGCACGCGTCGACGCACGGCTCGGTGCGGATGACGTCGAACGCCGCGGCGTAGATCTCGCGGGCCAGCGGCACCGGTCGTCCGACCTGCCGGCAGAACAGCGCGAGCTTGAACGCCCCCGACAGCCGGTTGTACGGCACGCCCTCGCCCGCGAACCCCGTGGCCGGGTCCTGCCGGGCGCGCACGTGCGCGAGCGCGGCGTCGACGAGCGGCTCGCACCGCTCCGCCGGCAGCAGCGCGAGGAGCGACCCCTGGGCCTGGAGGTTGTCCTGCGCGAGCCACGAGTCGTCCCACGGCCGGCGCTCCAGCCACTCCTCGAACGCCGCCACCGACGCCACGTGGCGCGTGAACGGCGTCGTGCCCGACGTCGCGTCCGGGAGCGGGTGCGACGGCGCCGCGCCCAGCCGTCGCAGCGCCGTCGTCGACACGTCGAGCGCGCGGCCGCGCAGCCGCTCGATCTCCCGCATCTCGTTCTGCCGGTCCAGGAAGTAGCCCGTCTCCGCGTCCTGCCGGTCCTGGAAGTACCGCACCAGGGCGGCGCGCACCGTGGGCGGCAGGGCGTCGAGCAGGCCCGCCCGGTCCACGACGTTCACCGCGAACGCCGTCGATTCCAGGTCCGCCTCGAACTCCGGGCGGGTCCGCGAGCTCGCGGCGTAGTAGAACCCGCCGCGCTCCGCGTCCCACAGCGTCGGCAGCCACGCCAGCAGCCCGTCGAAGAGGCGGTCGAACCGCGCGAGGTCCTGCGCGACGGCGTCGGTCGGCGTCGTCATGACTGCCCCACCGTGCTCTCGGCGAACGAGAACCACTGGGCGACGAGCTCGTCGACCGTGAGACTGCCGTACTGGAGCTCGTCACTGAGCCGGACGAGCTCCGCGTTGAGCTCCCCGATCCCTTGGACCGGCACCGGGGCCGGCTCCGTCACGACGTCGGCGACGTCCTTCTCGAACCGGACGACCCGTTCGTCCACCGATCCGGGCTCGACCTCGATCGCGTCGATCTGCGCCTGGGTCGCGGGGACACCCTTCGACGTGCCGAAGATCTTCCCCACCTCCGGGTCGTTGACGAGGAAGTCGATGAGCGCCGCAGCGGCGTCGGGCTCCGTCGTGCTGCTCGAGGCCGAGAGCATCATGCCCGGCTTCCAGAACTGCTGCGGACCGTTCGCTCCCGAGGGCATCGGCAGCATCCGGACCTCGGCGCCCGTCTCCGCCTCGTACGAACCGAGGAAGTTGTCCCAGGTCATCGCCGCGACCTGCTCACCGGCCATGAACCCGTCCAGGGGCTCGATCTGCTTGGCCTTCTTGATCGGGAAGAGGGCTCCCGCGTCGCGGAGCGGTTGCCCTCGGTCGAGCCACCGGGTCATCTGTGCCTCGTCGAAGTTCAGCCGCCCGTCGTCGGTGAACGGTTCGACGCCCTGCTGGATCAACCACTGCAGAAGGAACCAGAGCTGACCCGTGTAGTCGCTGAGTCCGTACCGGACCGGGTCATCACCGGCGCCCGCCCTCGAGGCCTCGGCGATCCACGCGTCCAGGTCGTCCCAGGTGTACCCCTCGGCCGGCGGGTCGATCCCGAGCTCGTCGAGCAGGTCCGCGTTGTAGAACAGCGCCAGCGTGTTGGTGCTGATCGGGATCCCGAACTGTCGGCCGTCGATCTCACCCGAGGCGAGCAGCGACGGGTCGACCCCGTCGAGGTCGAGATTGATCCCCGCCTGGCCGTCGAGGTCCAGGAGCTGGCCCGTCGACGCGTACTGGCGCACGTACTGGAGGTCCATCTGGACGACGTCGGGAAGCGCGCCGCCGGCCGCCTCCGTGGCTCGTGCGCCCCAGTAGTCGTCCCAGGACTGGAACTGCGTCTGCACGGTGACGTTCGGGTGCCGCTCCTCGAAGACGTCGATCGCCTTCTCGTACAGGTCCGCGCGACCGTTGTCGCCCCACCAGGCCATCGAGAGGGTGATGTCCTCGTCCGTTCGCAGCTTCTCCGCGGAGCCCGGCTCGGCCGTCCCCGGTCCGCCGCCGCACCCCGTGAGCGTGAGTGCTGCCGCGGCCAGCGCCGCCGTCGCGCCCGCGGCCTTGCGCGCCAACCTCATGAGAGCCTCCTCGCTCGTCGACCATCCGCACCCGGCGACCCCGCCGGCGCGACTCGAACGGTAGGTCTCGACGTGGTGCCGCCGGACGGAACGAGCGGCGAACCGGTCATTTCCGATCGTGCGGGGATGACGACGGCGGGCGCCGCCGGCGCACTACTCCACGGAGGTCCGGGGCGCACCGGCACGCGGCGCAGTGACCCACGTCGCGACCACCAGCCCGGCACCCCACACGACGGCCGCCACGCCCCCCGCCGCACCCAAGCTTCCGAGCACGTCGGGGCGGAGGAGGGAGGCCACCCCGAGCCACACCGCCGACAGCGCCACGCACGTGGTCGGGAGCACCCAGCCCGCCGGATGGACGGCCGCGAGGCCGGCGACGAGCGCCAGCCCGAGGGGCAGCGCGGCTTGGACCGGCCAGTGCGGGAGTCCCAGGGTGATGTCGTCCGGAAGCCCTCGCCAGGTGGCGGCCACCGCCATCCCGGCATAGCCCGTCCAGGCCCAGGCGCCGACGGCGGCCCACGCCCCCGGCCACCAGTCCCGCACGCGAGGGCGGGGCACAGGAGGAAGCCGGCGCCCCGGGACGACCAGCGGGGCCGCCGACCCGAGGACGCCGAGCGCGACGACCAGATGACCGGGCGTCCCGCTCAGCGCTGCCGCCACGACGATCGCCAGCCCCACGAGCGCGAGCTGGAGCGCAGCGACGTCGCCCAGCCTCGGCCAGATCCCCGCAGCCACGAGCGGGACCGCCACCAGCACGGTGAACAGCAGGCCCCAGCCGGTCGCGAGCAGGCTCATCGGGACCCATTCCGGGCCGTCGAAGTAGCTGGTCAGGTCGATGATCCCGAAGAACAGCACGCTCCAGAAGATCCCGAGCACCACCGCCAGCGGCCGCAGGACGGGCGGTCGCGCCGCGACGGCCGGCTGTGTCTCGTCAGCCGACGTCATGCGCCTTCGGCTCCCCCGACACGGCCCGCATCCGGAGCTGCGGGGGACACGGCCCGGCGCGTCGCGGCGCCGCCCCGGATCCGAGCGAGCCGGCGACCGTCCCAGCCGCGGTTCTTCACGACACGGGGATGCGCCCCGAGCCCGTCGAGGGACAGGCCGCCGACACCGGTGCCCACTGGTGTTCGCACCTGCAGCCCCTTCCGTGTGACAGCCCTCCTGCGGATCGTCCGTCCGAGGCTCCGCGCATGCACCGCACAGGGCCTCAGGGGCGAAGGTTTCACCCACAGCGCACGCACCGATGAGATTGTCCACAGACACCCGGGCAACTGAATGGCGATCTGCTCTACAGTGACCGCGACGTCACCGCCGACAGGGAGCACCGTCATGACCCGCAGCCGGGCCATTCTCGCCGCCACCTCCATCGCCGCTGCCGCCGTGCTCCTCGTCGCCGGTTGCGACGACGACCCGCCCGCCACGCCGTCGGCCGAACCCACCGCGACCGACGTGAGCCCCTCGGCTTCACCGTCGCCCAGCTCCTCCGCCGTGGTCGTCGCGCCCGAGCGGCCGAAGAAGATGGACGACGACGGCCCCGCAGGCGCCGAGGCTGCAGCCGTGTACTTCCTCGAGCTCGACGACTACATCATGAAGACCGGGGATACCGCTGAGTGGGAGGCGATGTCTGGCAAGGCCTGTGGCTTCTGTGATGCACGGCTCGAACAGGCGCAAACAATCGCTAAGCGAGGCGACCGCTTCGAAGGTGGCGCAACGCGAGCCCGGGCCCTACACACCTACGAGCAGGACGCAGTCACCGGAATCTGGCCGGTCGACGTGGAGACAAGGGAGGATCCGTGGACGATCACGGATTCCAACGGCGAAGAACTCGCGTCCGATAAGGCGGTTGTCGCGAAGTCGCGCGTAGAGGTGGCACGCAGATCAAGCGACTGGATCGTGGTCGGAGTTATTAACGACCAGGAGAACTGACATGCGGCTTGCAATCTCCAGCCTGGTTCTCGCGGTTGTGCTCAGTTCGAGTGCTGCGAACGCACCCGAATACGAGGGCAAGTCTAAGAACGATGACGACAGTGTGACTGTTGAAGCAACTGCAGACGCCTGGAAGCCAAGCTCGGGCGGTCGTGAGCCCGCCAATGACGAGCCCCAGGACCGCTACGCCCGCACCGATGCGGTGACGTGCGGGACTCTGGGCGAAGAGCTGGACTCCCTCAGCGGGATCGTCACTGCACCGGGTGCGTGCCCTGAGGGCACGGACGTCGTGGAGATCACCACGCCGTGCGAGGACGGCGAGTACACCCTCGACGCGCTCTGGGTGCAGCGCGTCCAGGAGGACGGCACCTACGACGACGCCGAACAGCTGTCGGACGATCAGTGCGTCACGCCCGCCGACATCGCGGCCCAGGCGCGCCGCGAGTTCAAGTCGATGAAGATCGCAGCCCCCGAGGCGACGGTGCAGGGCAACCCGCCCATGGTGGTCAACGTCCACTACCCGGCGTACACGTCGGCCGCGTCCCTGGACCGCACGGTCACCCTCCTCGGTGTGCCCGTCGTCCTGCGCGCGGAGCCCACGGAGTACACGTGGGACTTCGACGACCCGTACTCGTCCACGGGCAGCACGCTCACGACCACGTCCCCCGGTCGCCCGTGGCACGAGGGCGACGCCACCCCGGACGAGAGCTGGGTCGGGCACACCTACAGCCAGCTCGGCACGCCCGGCGAGGACGCGGGCACCGGCGTCGACGACAAGGGCAACGTGTACCGCGCGGGGGTCGCCGTCACCCTCACCACGACCTGGCAGGGCCGCTTCCGCGTGCAGGGCACCAGCGACTGGATCGACATCCCGGGCACCATCTCGACCACGAGCACCACCGACCCCACCACCGTGACCGAGGCACGCACCCGCCTCGTCTGCGAGGACCTCGAGGGCAACGCGACCTGCTGAGCCGCCGCGGCCGCGCCTCGACGCCGTCGCGGACGACGGCGTCGAGGTGCGGCGGGCGCCGGGCCAGGGGGCCCGCGCTAGATCACGCTGCGCCCCTCGGCCCTGGCCTTGCGCAGCTCGCGGTAGAACGCGCGGCTGATCACGAAGAGCACGCCGGCCACGACGACGGGCCCGACGAGCACGTACACCGTCAGCAGGAACGTCATCAGATCCCCTCTCCTGCCGCGACGGGCTCGCCCCGTCGCGGCTCCTCGGCCGGACGGCTCGCAGCCGTCTCCTCCTCGTCGAAGTTGCCGGTGCGCTCCTTGATCAGGGCGAAGTCGAACCGGTCCTTGCTCAGCAGCGTCAGGGCGACGCAGACGATCGTGCTGACCGCGTAGGCCACGAGCGAGCCCGACAGCACCGGGTAGGTGTGCAGGAACCCGATCGCGAACGGCGCGGCCGCCACCGTGGCGACCGTCCCGACGATGAGGGCGACCCGCTTGCCGAAGAAGCCGAAGGCCATCAGGCCGAGCACGATCCCGATGCCGAGCGTGGACAGGACGTCCGACGCGAGGCCCAGCCCGCCCGAGAGGTCGACCCACGAGAAGCGCACGGGCAGGAAGCACGCGAGCCCCGCGACGACCGCGGCGCTGAAGGCCACGTTCGTGACCCGGTCCCAGTAGAAGCTCGCGATGACGGGGAACACGAGGGCGCCCCACAACGCGCCGACGAACACGAGCAGGTCGAGGATGTTGAACTTCGACCCCGCGAACACCAGTCCCGCGGCGATCGAGATGACCATCGTGATCCGGCCGATGAGGACCATGGTCCGCGGGTTGGCGCGCTTCTTGCCGGCGACGTTCTGGCCGTAGATGTCGGCCATGACGATCGACGAGAGGGCCGTCAGGTCGGAGTCAGCCGTCGAGGAGAGCGACCCGATGATCATCACGAAGAACAGGCACAGGAGCGCGGGGTTCAGGTAGTTCGCGGCCATCTGCGGGACGAGGTTGTTCATGTCCCCGCCGAGCGGCTCGATGCCCGCGTACAGGGCGATGACGCCGAGCATCCCGATGCCGATGATCGTCGCGCCGTAGCCGAAGGTCGCGGTCACGAACGTCTTCTTGATGAGGTCCTCACGGACCGCGAACAGCCGTTGGGCGATGGTCTGGTTGCCGATCGCGTAGGCCAGCACGGCCGCGATGTACGGGGCGCCCTGGTTGAAGAACGCGTCCGAGGAGAAGAAGTCCTTCTGCTGTGCCGTGAGGTTCGCCGCGCCCGTCTCGAACAGGCTGGGCCCGCCGGCCGCGAAGAACACCACGGGGATGATGACCACGACCGCGCCCAGCAGCGCCACCACCTGGGCGAAGTCGGTGAGGACCGACGCCCGGAAGCCCGACCAGAGCGTGTACAGGAGCACGCCGGCCGCGATGGCGACGATGCCCTGCGTGAAGGTGTAGGGCGTGAGCATGGCGACGAGGGCGCCGCCGGCGATGAGGTTGGACGTGAGGCTGATGACGCTGCCGAGCACGTTGGACCCGGCGAGCATGAGCTGGCTCGAGCGGCCGTGGCGGGCGAACATCACCTCCGCGATCGTGTGCGCGCGCGGCGCGACGGCGCGGATGCGGCGCCCGAACGGGTAGATGAGCAGGATCATCAGCGCGCCCCAGAGCCCGTAGTGGATGGGGCCGGAGACGCCGTAGGTGTAGCCGGACGTGGCGGAGGCGTACATCGACGACGCCCAGATCCAGGTGGCGGTCATCGACGCCGCGGAGATCCCGAAGCCGATCTTTCCGCCGCCCGTCATGTAGCCGTCCGCGTTCTCCTTCTTGCGGCTGATGCGGACCGACATGTAGAAGCTGCCGCCGAAGAACAGCAGCAGGATGAGGATCACGATCGGTCCAGGGATCTGTTGCAGGTTGCCCAAGGGGTTCTCACTCTCTCGTCAGGGAACCGGAGGCCCGTTGCGGGTCCGGCGGGACGGGGACAGCGGGAACGACAGCTAGGCGGGCGGCACTCGCCGGGGGCAGACGGGGCGGCACGCACAGGGCAGTGCGTACCGTGCCGGCTGGGTCGACAGCACGACGCTCCTTCCGTTCGTCAACCGTCCTGACCAGGGCGCACGGCGATGCGCCGCGGTCGGGGCGTGCGGGTGCCGGCGCACGGAGGGGCCGGCGGTTCGTGACGGGGACCAAGCGGGAACTCTCGCGAGAGCGCGCCGACGAGACGTGGTGTCGGGGTTCCTCCGGGCGCGGCACAGCGCGCCGGTCAATGGCCGTCGGTCACGTTTATACCACAAAATGGACACATTATTCCCAGGGCGCCACCGACCAGAGGACGCGGGGAATTCCCGTCGCCCACGACGCGCCGTCCTGCCAGACTCCCGCGCATGACGACCGACGACGGGCGCGACGGCGGCCCCGGCCCGACGCCCTCCCTCCGCACCGCGCGGGTGCTGCGCGTCAGCGAGACCGCCTGCGACGTGTGGCACGACGGCCGCGCCGCCACGGTCCCGTTCGCCGCGACGGTCCCGTCGCCGCACACCGAACGCTTCTCCCCCGGCCACCTGGTCGCGATCGCGGCGCCCGCCGGCGGGCACGACGTCGTCGTGTGGCGGTGGTACGACGCCGTCGTCCTCGACGATGAACGCGACGGGTCGGTGCGCCTGTGGGAGCCGGCGCACGGCGAGGTCCTCGCACGGCCGCGCCCCGGCTGCCCCCACCTCGAACCAGGCGTGCGCGCCTACGCCTCGGCGGGCCTGCCCGGCGCCGACTGGTGGGTGGCAGCGGCCGTCGGCACCGGCGACTCGGTCCCCCCGGTCGACCTCGACGAGGTCGACGAGCTCTACACGAGCAGCGGGCTCTGGGCCGCGGCCCTCGGCTGAGGTGCCGAGGTCATCTCACGTCACTTCACCGCGCCCCCGAGCGCGCCGGCGGCGATGTACCGCTGGGCGAGGACGAGGAGCACGATCGCCGGCACGGAGGAGATGACGGCGCTCGCCATCACGGGCCCCCAGCTCTGGACGTTGCCCTGCAGGTAGTCGTAGATGCCGAGGGTGATGGGCTTGATGTCCGCTCCCGTGGTGAGGGTGAGGCCGAACATGAAGTCGCTCCACGCGAAGAGGAAGCTGAACAGCCCCGCGGTGATGAGCGAGTTCTTGCTCACGGGCACGATGATCGACCAGAACGCGCGGAAGTGGCCGGCGCCGTCGACGCGCGCCGCCTCGGTGAGCGCCGGCGGGATGGACCGCATGAACGCGCTCATGATGAGGATCGCGAACGGGATGCCGTGCGTGGCGTTCGCGAGGATCAGGCCGACGTACGTGTTGAGCAGGCCCAGGTCGTTGAACAGCGTGTAGAGCGAGTTCGCGATGACGATGCCGGGGATCATCTGCGCCAGCAGCAGCACGAACAGGAAGATCCCCATGCCGCGCAGCCGGAACCGCGACAGCGCGTAGGCGGCGGGCGTCGCGATCACCAGGGACACGAGCACCGCGCCGAGGGCCACGATCATGCTGGTGACGAGGTTGCCCGTCTGGTCCTCCCACGCCCGCTGGTAGCCCTCGAACGTGACGTTCGTCGGGAAGAACGAGCTGTTCGCCGCCGTACCGCCGCCCTGGAGGGACACGTTGACCATCCAGTAGACGGGGAACAGCATGACCGCGAGGAGCACGATCCCGACGATCGTGTACCGCAGCTTCCGGGCGTCGGTCGTCTGATTCACGATGAACCTCACTCATCCACGGCGCGCTTGTTGACGCGCAGGTACACGACGGCGAACAGCAGCGACACCACGATGAGGATGTTGCTGACCGCGGCGCCGGTGCCGAAGGAGAACTCCTGGAACGAGCGCCGGTAGGAGTCGGTGGCCAGGGTCTGGGTCGCGTTGGCGGGTCCGCCGCCGGTGAGGCCCAGGATGATGTCGAGCACCTTGAGCGTGTAGATCACGCCGAGCACGAGGACGACGCTGACCACGGGCCGCAGGTTGGGCCACGTGATGTGCCAGAACGCCTTGGCGCCGGTGGCTCCGTCGAGGGCGCCGGCCTCGTAGAGCTCGTCGGGGATGTTCTGCAGCCCGGAGTACAGCAGCGTCATGTTGAACGGGATGCCCACCCAGACGTTCACCAGGACGACGGCGACGAGCGCGACGTCGGGGCTGGTGAGCCAGTGGACCGGCGCGATGCCGATCGAGCCCAGCGCTTCGTTGAGGACGCCGCCGTCCTGGTCGAGGATCCACTTCCACACCGCAGTGCCCGCGATCATCGGCAGCAGCCAGGGCAGCAGGAGCAGGGACCGCAGCACGTTCCCCAGCGGAAACCGCCGCTTGAAGAACAGGGCGAACAGGAGCCCGATGACGAACTGGCCGACGATCGAGCCGACGGTGAACAGCGCCGTGTTGAGCACGGTCGTGCGGAACAGGCTGCTCGTGACGACCTCGACGTAGTTGTCGAGCCCGACCCACGGCGCCTCGCCCGAGACGAAGGTCCGCACGGTGTAGTCCTGCGACCCCATCACGAGGTTCTTGACGATCGGGTACCCGAAGAACACGAGCACGTACGCGATCGCCGGCACGAGGAACAGCCACTGGGCCGTCCGCTCGCGCACCCGGGCGCGGCTGCACCGACGGTCGGCACTGAGACCGGGCGCGACGACGGGCGCCGGGCCGGCGAAGGTGGTGGTCATCGTCGATCCTTCCTCGGTGACGACGCGCGCGACGTCGGCGTGCGCATCAGTGCTCCGTCGCCCGCTCGAGGGCTTCCGCGGGAGGCTCGCTCCCGGTCAGCGCGAGCTGCTGGGCGGTGTAGATCTGGGTGGCGGCGCCGGGCCAGTCCGGCCCGAGCAGCGCGGTGCGCGACCGGGCGGTCTGCACGGTGTCGACGAACGTCGCCACGACCGGGTTCTCGGCGGCCGCCTCGGCGGCGACCTCGGTGTCCGACGGGACGGCGCCCCGGCCGGTGGCCATGGCGAGTTGGTGCTCGCCGCGGGTCACGCAGGCGACGAAGTCGCCGGCCTTCGCCATCTTGTCGGGGTTCCCGGTGCGCGGGACGGTGAACGCCTCGCCGCCGAGCGGCGCCTCGAGCGTGTCACCCGCCTCCGGGACGGGCAGCGGGACGGCGGCGTAGTCGAGGCCCTCGGCGGCCTCCAGCGCGGGCATGTTCCAGGGCCCGTTGACCATCATGGCGGCCTTGCCCGCGATGAACTGGTCGTTGACGTCGTTCTGCGACCAGTTGACGACGCTCGACGACGCGTACCCGTCCTGCACGAGGCCGTCGACGAAGGAGAGCGCCTCGACCGCCTCGGGCGACGTGAGGTCGTCCTCGTCCGCCCCGTTGCTCCACAGGTAGGGCAGGAACTGCCAGGTGCCCTCGAACGTGTTGGCGGCGCTGAACGCGAGGCCGTAGCGCCCGTCGGTGGTCAGCGCCTCGGCCGCCGCACGGAGCTCGTCCCAGGTGGTGGGCGGCTCGATCCCCGCCTCGGCGAGCGCGTCGACGTCGTAGAACAGGCCGACCGTGTTGACGACGGGCGCGATGCCGTACAGGTCGCCGTCGTAGGTGCCCGCGTCGACGACGCCCTGCGGGAACCCTTCGCCCGTGATGCCGTAGTCGGTCAGCGGGCTGAGCGCGCCGGACGACGCGATCTGCTGCACGTCGGGGTTGTCGAGCATGAGGACGTCGGGGAGCGTGTCGGACGACGCCTGCTGCAGCACGGTCGCGATGAGCCCGGAGCCCGCCACGTGGTTGGCCTGCACCTTCATGCCGACTTCGGCGGCGCAGGCGTCGTAGACCTCCTGGTAGACGGGCGCGCTGGTGTCGGACAGCGTGTCGGTCACGACGAGCGTGCCGTCGTCCGCACGGGCACCGCCGCTGCAGGCTGACAGCCCCAGGACGACGACGGCGGCCGACGCCGCGCCGACGGCGGTGTGGGTTCGTCGCACAGTCGTAGCTCCTTCGCTCGGTTCACGTGACGGCGAGGTTAGGCACGACCCGGCGAGGCTGTCAAAGCGCTTTACCAATCTCGTCCGGCTGTGTGATCATCGATCCGCAGCACCGTTCCCGAGCCCTGTTCCCGACCTGTTCCCGACGTGAGGAGTGCCCCGTGGTGACCATGCAGGACGTGGCCGACCGGGCCGGCGTCTCCCTGACGACCGTGTCGTTCGTCGTCAACGGGACCAAGCGCGTCGCCCCGGCGACGCGCGCCCGCGTCGAGGACGCGATGGCCGACCTGGGGTACCGGCGCAACGTGCACGCCCGGGCTCTGGCGAGCCGCCGCAGCCACATCGTGGCGCTGGTCTTCCCCGCCCTGCAGCACCGCCTCGGCAGCACCGCGCTGAGCATCGTCACCGCCGCCGCGAGCGCCGCGACCGAGCGCGGCTTCAACGTGGTGCTGTGGCCGGTCGACGACGTCGCCCAGCTCGACGACTACCTGTCCGGCGGGCTCGTCGACGGCGTCCTGCTCATGGAGGTCACCGCCGACGACCCGCGCGTCGCGCTGCTCGCCGCGCGCGAGGTGCCCTTCGGGCTGATCGGCCGGACCGAGGACCCGACCGGGCTGTCGTACGTCGACATGGACTTCGCCGGCATGGTCGCCACCGGTCTCGACCACCTCACCGACCTCGGGCACCGCCGCGTGGCCCTGGTCCTCGGCGAGCCGGGCGGCCCCTCCGGCCCCGCGTGGTCGGGGTACGGGCCGGTCGTCCGCACCGAGCAGGCGTACCTGGCCGAGGCGGCGCGCCGTGGCCTCGACCCGCTCGTCGTCCGCGCCGCCCAGGACCCGCGCTCCGGACGGCGGGCCGCCACCGCCCTGGCCGCCGACCACCCCGACGTCACGGCGGTCCTCGTCCTCAACGAGGCGGCCCTCTCCGGGTTCGTGAACGGGCTCGGCGCGGCCGGCCGCGCCGTCCCGGGCGACATCTCCGTTCTCGCGCTCGCGACGTCCGCGGCCGACCTCGCGACGGCGGACCCTGCCGTCAGCGCCGTCGTCGCGCCCGGCGCCGAGCTCGGCTCCCGCAGCGTCCAGGACCTCGTCGACCGCCTCGCCGACCCGTCCGCCGTCCCCACCCACGACCTCCTGCCCGGCACGCTCCAGCTCGTCGGCTCCACCGCCGACGCCCGCTGACGCCCGCCGGCGCCCCGCACCACCCGCACCACGGAAGGCCCTCCCCCATGAAGTTCACCGACGGTTTCTGGCACGCCCGCCCCGGCGTCGCGATCCACTACGCCCGCGAGGTGGACCGGGTCGCCGCCGACGGCGCGAGCCTGCGCTCCGTCGCGCCGACCAAGGTCGTGCGGCACCGCGGCGACACCCTGAACAACCCGGTCATCACCACCACGGTGTCGTCGCCGACGGAGAACGTCGTGCGGGTGCAGCACGTCCACCACAAGGGTCGCCAGGAGCCCCGCCGCTTCGAGCTGGACCTGCTGGACGGCGTCGGCGAGGCCAAGGTCGTCGACGGCCAGGGCACGCTCACCACCGGCGACCTCAGCGTGCAGCTGTCCGTCGGGAAGTCCTGGGAGCTGTCGTTCCACGCCGGCGGGCGCCGCCTCACCGGGTCGAGCGGCAAGTCGGCCGCGTGGGCGGACGTCGCGCCCGACGCCTCCGTCGACCACGGCCCGATCGAGCTGCGCCGCGACGGGCGCACCAGCTACGTGTTCGACCAGCTCGACCTGGGCGTGGGCGAGCTCGTCTACGGCCTGGGCGAGCGCTTCGGCCCGGTGGTGAAGAACGGCCAGACGGTCGACATCTGGAACTACGACGGCGGCACGTCGAGCGAGCAGGCGTACAAGAACGTGCCGTTCTACCTGACCACCGGCGGGTACGGCGTGTTCGTCAACGACCCCGGCCACGTCTCGTTCGAGGTGGGCTCCGAGGCCGTCGAGCGGGTGCAGTTCTCGGTGCTCGGCGAGGCCCTCGACTACTTCGTCGTCTACGGGCCGGACCCGAAGGCGATCCTCCAGCGCTACACCGCGCTCACGGGCCGCCCCGCCGAGATCCCCGCCTGGACGTACGGGCTGTGGCTGTCCACGAGCTTCACCACGGACTACGACGAGGCCACGGTCAACTCGTTCATCGACGGGATGGCCGAGCGGGACATCCCGCTGAGCCTGTTCCACTTCGACTGCTTCTGGATGCGCGAGTTCAACTGGTGCGACTTCGAGTGGGACGAGCGCACCTTCCCCGACCCGGAGGGCATGCTGGCCCGTCTCCACGACCGCGACCTGCGGGTGTGCGTGTGGATCAACCCGTACATCGCCCAGCAGTCGCCGCTCTTCGACGAGGGCATGGCGGCCGGCTACCTGGTGAGGCGTCGGGACGGCTCGGTCTGGCAGTGGGACCGCTGGCAGGGCGGCATGGCCCTGGTGGACTTCACCAACCCGGACGCCGCCTCCTGGTACAAGGACAAGCTGCGCGTGCTCGTGCGCCAGGGCGTCGACGCGTTCAAGACCGACTTCGGCGAGCGGATCCCGGTGGACGTCGAGTACTTCGACGGCTCCGACCCGGAGCGGATGCACAACTACTACACCCACCTCTACAACGAGGCGGTGCACGAGGTGCTCGCCGAGGAGCGCGGCACCGGCGAGGCCGTGCTGTTCGCCCGCTCGGCCACCGCCGGCGGGCAGCAGTTCCCGGTGCACTGGGGCGGCGACTCCACGGCGTCGTACGTGTCGATGGCCGAGTCGCTGCGCGGCGGCCTGTCGCTCGCGTACAGCGGGTTCGGGTACTGGAGCCACGACATCGGCGGCTTCGAGATGACGCCGGACGCCGGCGTGTTCAAGCGCTGGACGGCGTTCGGCCTGTTCTCCAGCCACAGCCGCATGCACGGCAGCGGGTCCTACCGCGTGCCGTGGATGTTCGGCGAGGACGAGTCCGACCCGACGAGCGCCGTCGCCGTGACCCGCACGTTCGCGCGGTTCAAGAACCGGCTCGCGCCCTACCTCGTCGCCACCGGGCACGAGGCGCACCGGTCGGGCACGCCGATGATGCGGCCCATGCTGCTGGAGTTCCCCGACGACCCCGCGGTGCCGCACCTGGACCGCCAGTACATGCTCGGGTCCGACCTGCTCGTGGCGCCGGTGTTCAACGCCGAGGGCGACGTCGACCTCTACCTCCCCGAGGGCGAGTGGGCCGGCCTCCTCACCGGCGAGCGCGTCGCCGGTGGCCGCTGGCTGCGGGAGAACCACGGCTTCGACTCGCTGCCGGTCTACGTCCGCGCCGGCGGCGTCGTCCCGCTCAGCGCCCACGAGGAGCGCCCGGACGCCGATCACCTCGACGGGCTGACGCTGCTCGTGCACCCCGGCGCGGACGGCTGGTCGCGGCGCGTCGAGGTCGACGGCGCCGACGGCGAGGCCGTGGCGTTCACCGTCCGGCGCGACGGCGACGAGGTCGTCGTCGAGTCGGCGCTCGGCGCGGGCTGGTCGGTCGAGGTCGTGGGCGGCGCCCGCGCCGAGGCCGCGGACGGCGTCGCGCGGGTCGCGGCATGAGCGGCACGACGGCGGGCCCCGGCGTCAGCGTCGCGAGCCCGGGCCCGCTTCCCGGCTGGCTGCCGGACGCCGCCACCGCGGCCGGCGCCCGCCTGGTCCCGCCCGGTCCGGAGACCGGCGGCCTGCTCTGGTTCGGCGGCGACCTCGCCGACCTGCGGGCGGCGCTGGCGTCCGCGCCGGGCACCCGCTGGGTCCAGCTCCCGTCGGCCGGGGTCGACGCGTACGCCGACGGCGGGCTGCTCGAGGCGCCCGGCATCACCTGGACCTCCGCGAAGGGCTCCTTCGCCCGGCCCGTGGCCGAGCACGCCCTCGCGCTGACCCTGGCGCTGCTCCGGCACCTGCCGGAGCGCGCCCGCGCCCGCTCGTGGGGCAGGTCCGCCGGGACGTCCCTGTTCGGGGCCGACGTGCTCGTGCTGGGCGCCGGCGGCATCGCCCGGACGTACCTCGACCTGCTCGCGCCGTTCGGCACGCGCACCGTCGTCGTCCGCCGTCGGGCCGAGCCGGTGCCCGGCGCCGAGCGGACCGTCACCACGGAGCACCTGGGCGCGGAGCTCGCCCGGGCGGACGTCGTCATGGTCGCCGCGGCGCTGACCACGCAGACCCGCGCGCTGCTGGGCACGGAGGAGCTGGCCGCCCTGAAGCCCGGCGCCGTGCTCGTGAACATCGCGCGCGGCGGGCTCGTCGACACCGACGCCCTCGTCGCCGCCCTGGCCTCCGGCCGGCTCGGCGGCGCGGCGCTGGACGTCACCGACCCCGAGCCCCTGCCCGACGGCCACCCGCTGTGGGACCTGCCGACCGCGCTGATCACCCCGCACACGGCGGACACCGCCGAGATGGTCGCGCCGCTGCTGCGCGCACGGGTCGAGGAGAACCTCCGCCGCTTCGTCGCGGGCGGCACGCTCGAGGGCGTCGTCGACCCCGCCGCCGGGTACTGACGTGGCCGGAGCGGTCCCGGGCGACGTGCGCGGCGTCGTCGTCATGGGCGTCGCGGGCTGCGGCAAGTCGACGGTCGGGTGGCTCCTCGCTGCCCGCCTGGGCCTGCAGTTCGTGGACGCCGACGACCTGCACCCGCCGTCGAACGTCGCGAAGATGTCGGCGGGGACCCCGCTCACCGACGACGACCGGCGCCCCTGGCTCGCCCGCGTCGCGGAGGTGCTCCGCGGCGGCGACGACGGCGCACCGGCGGTCGTGGCCTGCTCGGCCCTGCGCCGGTCGTACCGGGACATCCTGCGGGCCGGCGCGGGCGGCGACGTCGCGTTCGTCCACCTGCACGGCGACCGCGACCTGCTCGCGCGGCGCATCGCGGCGCGCGCGGACCACTTCATGCCGCCTGCGCTCCTCGACTCGCAGCTCGCCACGCTCGAGCCCCTGGGCTCCGACGAGACCGGCGTGATGGTCGACGTCGACCGGACCGTGGACCGCGCCGTCGACGTCGTCGCGGGCTGGTTCAGCCGCCCAGGGGTGCCCTGAGAGGGTCTCCCGGGGCGGGCCGCCGGCATCTACGGTGGGCACGCACCATCGACCGAGGAGAACTCTTTGCGCACCGTCAACGCCTACGCCGCCCCGTCCGCGACCGAGCCGCTGGTCCCCACGACCATCGAGCGTCGCGACGTCGGCCCGAAGGACGTCCTGATCGCCATCCGCTACGCGGGGATCTGCCACTCCGACATCCACACCGTGCGCGGCGACTGGGGCCCGATCACCTACCCGCAGGTCGTCGGCCACGAGATCGTCGGCGAGGTCGTCGAGGTCGGCCCCGCCGTCACGAAGCACGCCGTGGGCGACCGCGTCGGCGTCGGCTGCATGGTGAACTCGTGCCGCGAGTGCGAGAACTGCCTCGCCGGCATGGAGAACTACTGCCTCGCGGGCAACACCGGCACGTACGCCGCCGTGGACCGCGACGGCACCATCACCCAGGGCGGCTACTCGACGCACGTGGTCGTCGACGAGGACTTCGTGCTCCGCGTCCCCGCCGCCATCGACTACGCCGCTGCGGCGCCCCTGCTCTGCGCCGGCATCACCACCTACTCGCCGCTCGCGCACTGGAACGCCGGCCCCGGCAAGCAGGTCGCGGTCGTCGGCATGGGCGGCCTCGGCCACATGGCCGTCAAGATCGCCGCCGCGATGGGCGCCGAGGTCACCGTGCTCTCGCGCACCCTGGCGAAGAAGGACGACGGCCTCGCCTTCGGTGCGACCGACTACTACGCGACCGACGACGCCGCCACGTTCGAGGCGCTCGCCAACCGCTTCGACCTCATCGTCAACACCGTCAGCGCGCCGCTCGACCTGAACCAGTACCTGCGGCTGCTGCGCCTCGACGGCACCATGGTCAACGTCGGCGCCCCGCCGGAGCCGCTGCCCATCCAGGTGTTCTCGCTGTTCAACAACCGCCGGTCGTTCGCCGGCTCCAGCATCGGCTCCATCGCCGAGACCCAGGAGATGCTCGACTTCTGCGCCGAGCACGGCATCGCACCGGAGACCGAGCTCATCGGCGCCGACCAGATCAACGACGCCTACGAGCGCGTGCTGTCCAGCGACGTGCGCTACCGGTTCGTCATCGACACGGCGACCCTGTAGCGACGTCGGCGCTCGCCCCCTTCAGTCCGACCGGGTCGCCTCTGGCTGCTCGAGCCCGCGGAAGGGGGCGAGCGCCTCCTCGTAGGCAGGCTTCATCCCGGTGCGCACCACCGTCGCGCCGTAGTCGAGGGTGATCGAGGCCGCCGGGAGGTCGAGCTCCTCGGCCTCGTCGACGCCGTCGCCGGTCGGGTCGAGGGACGCGTCCTGGAGATCCAGGCTGATCCACCGGTAGCCGTCGGCGGCCACGGCCGACCACCACCAGCACCCACCGCCGACGACGTTGCAGAACCGCTCGTGGTGCTCCTTCCGCCAGGCTGGGTCATCCGCCATCGCCCCGGACTCGTGCTCGAGCACCAACGGCCCCAGCCCGGCCTCCTCCGTCACCCGGCTCGCGGCGTCGACGATCGCCTGCCACCGCTCCAGGTCAGGCACCCGGTCGCTGCTGAGCCGGCAGCAGTTCACCGTCGTCAGCAGGGGCTCTCCCCCGTACCCGTTGCCCTCCTCCGGGTACCAGTCCTCGTCGTCGAACCAGGACTCCTCCGTACGCTGCGGCACCAGTGGCGTCCCCGCCGCCTCCTCCACCGCGTCGCGGAGGTCGTTCACCAGCTGCCTGGCGGGGGCTTCCAGCTCCGCCTGGTCCGGGGCGTCGAGCAGAGCCTCGGCGTCCGACCCCTCGGCGGCCGGGTAGTCCTTCCAGTCCACCGTGACGGTCTCGCCGTTCGCGTCCGTGTACGTCGTCGTCGGGGACGGCCCCATCCCGAGCACGCTGCACCCGGCCAGCAGCGCCGACGTGACCAGCACCAGGACCACCGGGAGACGCCGCCGCATCCGCGAAGTCTGTCACCGCGGGCGGCGTCGCCGGCCCAGGGGCGTGGGTGAAAGCGGCCGTGCGTCCGACGCCGGGGCGACGCTCCGTCAGCCTGTCTGCTCGACGCCGGCGCTCGCGCGCTGCTGCGCCATGCGGCGCAGCGTGAGCAGCACGGGGTCGGTGAGCAGGGTGCCGACGACGACCTGCCGCACGGCCCCGGCACGGTCCGCGGGCACGGAGGCGACATCGGCGGCGGCCACGGTGTCCGCCGCCTCGGCGAGGGCCGCGAGGTGGGCGTCCGAAAGGTCGATGCCGGCGGCGTCTGCGGCCCGGAGCTGGCCCGCGAGTCGGGCGACGAGCGGGTCGTCGTCGGCGCACCATTCCCGGGCCGCGACCAGTTCGGCCGCGCGGGCCGCCCAGCGATCGGGCTCCTCGGAGGCCGGCTCACCCTGGTCCGTGCGGTCCTGCGGGCGCCCGTCCTCCCGCGCGAGCATGACGTGCTGCGCCGCCCCGAGGAGCTCGCGCCGGCTGGCCGGCGGGTCGTCCAGCACGGCGAGGACCTCACGCACCGCGCCCAGCGTCAGGCCGGCGGACTCGGTGAGAGCGCGGACGAGCCGCACCCGCTCGACGTGCGTCGCGTCGTACACGGCCTGGGTGCGGGCGGTGGCCGTGCCCGCGTGCAGCAGCCCCTCCCGCACGTAGAACTTCAGCGTCGCGACCGGGACACCGGTCCGTTCCGCGAGACCCGAGATGCGCATGCTCCTCCGTCCGTACCTCTTGACTTTGGAGAGTAGCACTATCCAATATTGGAGAGTTCCACTATCCGTTCGAGTGGAGGTTCCCATGAGCACGCTGACGACCCACCAGCACGAGGGCGGCCTCGCCGTCTTCCTCATCGGCGCGCGGGTGGTCAAGCCCTGGCGCCCCGACGCCTGGCTCCCCGCGTTCGCCGCGATGGGACCGATGCTCGCCGAGCTCGGTCGCGACCCCGACGCCGGGCTGCTCCACGCGCGCACCACGATCGACGCCGACCTGCGCGGCGTCACCGTCGTGCAGTACTGGCGCACCATCGACGACATCTACCGCTACGCCAACGCCGACGAGCGACGGCACCGGCCCGCCTGGCTCGCGTTCTACCGACGCGCACACCGCGTGCCCGGCGCCGTCCAGGTCTGGCACGAGTCGTACGCCGTGCCCGCCGGACATCACGAGAGCCTCTACGCCGACGCTCCCCGGCCCTTCGGCCTCGCCCGAGCCGCAGGCAGCATCCCCGCCTCTCGCCGCGGCCGCACCGCACGCGAGCGGCTGAAGAACCCCGTCACGTCGGCGTAGGCGACCGGCGGCCAAGGTCCAGGCCCCTATTCCCCCGCGCCGCTCCGCTGCGCGATCGAGACCAGGTGGGCGTGGGCGTACTCGCACACCAGCGCGTGCCGGTAGACGAGCTCCGGGACGTCCACGTTCGTGTCCATCCAGAGGCTCAGGGCGCCCATCTTCCAGTGCTCGAACGTCTCGTCGTCGGTCAGCACGGCGAGGATGCTCAGGAAGGAGTCGTCGAACCGCAGCGAGTGGATCGCGCGGCGGAACTCCTCCAGGTTCAGCGCGATGCAGAACGGGATGTTCATCAGGCACAGCGCCGTCTGGATGTCGAGGCGCAGCAGACGGGGGCGACGACGTTCGGGGTCGAGGTCCGGAACGTCGAGCTGGGCGAAGTTCAGGCGCTCGGGCGCCGTGATGTCGATCCCCTCGAGCGCGATGAGCACGTCGTAGACGTTGACGTCGTGCTCGACGACGGCGTTGTCGCCCAGGCCGGACAGCGTCGTCGGGCGCAGCGTGACCGGCTCGATGGCGGCCGGGGTGTTGCGGATGATGAAGTTCACCAGGTTTGTCTCCACCACGAAGTGGCGGATCAGCAGCTCGACGGCGTCCGGCGACACGAAGCGGCGCAGGAACCACAGGCACAGCGCGTCCATGGTGGCGAGGGTCATCCACCTGCCGGGGAACACCCGCTTCACGACCGAGAGCACCGCCACCAGCACCCGGGAGACGATCCGCGCGATCGGGTACAGCAGCCGCCGGGAGGGGCGCTGCTGGTCCTCGATGATCATCCGCACCAGCGGCTTGTCGAGCGGGACCGAGGGGTCGGCGTAGATCGCCTCCCACATGCTCGGGTCGGACCTCACGGGCATCAGATCTCGTCCAGCTCGGTGAGCTGCATGACGTAGAGCCGGGCCACCACCCGCGCGCAGGTGACGATGGCGTCGGCCGCGTCGTCGTCGATCCGGTCGGACGTGAGGATGGCGTCGAGGGTGCCGGTGTGCTCGGCGTCGGCGTCCTGGTGGTAGGCCATGAAGTGCACCTGGTTGTCCGCCAGCCCGAGCACCTCCTGGAACCGCCGGGCCCACACGCCGGCCTTCTGCGCGCCGAGCCCCTCGATGATGAACATCGCGCCGAGGCACCCGACCGGGTTCGGCCTGCTCGCCTCGTGGAACATGTAGCCGGACAGCGCCTGCGACCCGAGGTTCTTCCGGCCTGCGCGCAGCGCCTCGAGGGAGCCGCCGACGGCGACGTAGTCGCGCTCCAGGAGCAGGTGGTCGCGGTGCTCCTCCAGCGCGTGCGAGATAGCGGCCGAGCGCAGGTCGAAGTGGTCCATGTCGAAGTTCGACGCCGCCCGCGCGATCCACAGCGATCCGTCGACCACCTGCTGGCGCAGGTTGTGCAGCAGGCGCTGGTAGTCCGCCACCGTCACGTCGCCGTCGTCGAGCGCCCGCAGGATCGGCACCTCGGCCAGCCGGGCCTCGAAGTCCGTCCAGACGTCGGAGAGCCGGGCGAGCAGCCCGGCGGCCCGGTCCGGCTGGGGCGGGCGGTAGCCCTCGACGGTCTCGGTGCTGGTCTCCATGCTGGTCCGGGTGCTGATCTCGCTGCTGGTCATCTGCTGCTCCCTCGCGGTGCGACGACGGTGAGGTGGGCGAACCCGAACGAGAACCGTCCGGACTCGGGGACGGCGAGGAGGATCGTGTCGCCCGGCGCGAAGCGCCCGGTGCGCCACGCCTCCTCCAGCGCGATGAAGATGCTCGCGGCGCCGGTGTTGCCACAGGTCTCCAGGTTGGAGAACCAGCGGCTCGTGTCCATGCCGGGGACGCGCGCGCTCAGCGCGTCGAAGACGACGTCGCGGAAGGCGTTGGTGCTGTAGTGGCAGAGCACGTGGTCGAGCTTCTTCAGGTCGACCAGGCCGCGATCCACGAGCTCCTCGAACTGCGCGAGCCCCGCCGCGGCGAGCTCGTCGAGCACGGCCGTCTCCTGCCGGATCTGCAGCAGCCCGGCCTTCTCGGCGGTGGCCACGTCGTCGTAGTCCTGCCAGGTGCGCCCGGCGACGGCGGTGGGCCCGTCGAGCCCGGCGCGCATGCAGACCTCGTGCTCGTGCGCGAGGGAGACCTGCCGGACCCAGTCCACGCGCAGCGACGGCTTGTCGGGGCGCGGCTGGAACTCCACGATCGCCGCGCCCGCGCCGTCGGACAGCATCCACCGCAGGAAGTGCGCGTCCAGGTGGTCCTCGACCCCCTCGAAGCGTCGCTGGTGCAGCCACCGGCTGGACAGCTCCGAGCCCACCACCGCCGCCCGTGGGTGGTCGCCCAGCCGCACCTTGCTCACCGCCGCGTCGAGCGCCGCGATGCTGGACGCGCACACGCCGCTCGCCGTCAGCGTCTGCATCGGCCCGCCGCCGAGCCGCCCGTGCACCATCGACGCGAACCCCGGCACCAGCAGGTCACCCTGCGTCGTGGCGCACGCAAGCATGCCCAGGTCGGAGGCGGCGATCCCCCGGTCGGCCAGCGCGTCCTCGATCGCGTGGACGGCCAGCTCCTCGTTGAGCTCCGTGGTGCGGCCCTCGTCGTCCAGCGCGTAGTACCGCTGCCGGATGCCGTTGGCGCGCTGGATGCGGGCGCGCAGGCCGTCCGTGCGCTTGTCGACTCCGCCGAGCCGGCGCGCCACGTCCTCGTTGGCTACCGGTTCGCCGGGCAGGTACCGGCCCAGGCCGGTCAAGTACGCGGTCGCTGGCATGGGGGTATTCAGCCACACACGGGGTGTCGCCGTCGACGACACGCGCACCCGAAAGCCGACAGGACGATCGGCTGACCGGGACCGCAGCTCGCCGACGGCCCTAACACACGAGCCTGACCGAAGTTCCGGTCGAAGGCATCAGGCCTCGGACTCACTCAGCGTCTTGTCGAGCCAGAGCGGGGAATACCTGTCCGATGACGTCCAACAGTTCTGCGGCCGCCTGTTCGTCCAGCTGGATCGACTGACTGATCGTGCCGACGTCCCTCCGCTGGCGAGAGCCATAGGTGTCAAGCTGAAGAACCTTGCGTCCCTCACGTGTTGACTCCCGCCAGGTGCACTCGGTCTCGGAATGAGAGCGGTGCGCCCCTTCGATCGGCGCGAGGCGCGAGATGGATTTGATGTAGGCCATCTGGGGCTCCGTTCAGTTGACGAGCAGGTGGAAGACCTGGCCGATGACCTCCGGGCGATCTGCCGCACTTGGTCGACCCGCACCGTAATCGTCGACCGGCCGCGGCGGGTCAGACCCAAGAGGTGAACAGAGGGGGAAGGAGTGCGGTCGTATAGCAGCGCCGGTCGCTTTCCTCGATTACCTCCTAACTGCTCAATCCTGGAGCAGGACCCTGTGCTTGAGACCGTCAGGGAGGTGTATTGCCAAGGCAGTCACATTCAGCGGCTCGCCAGACGGAACTTCTAGCTCCAACTCATGAACTTGAATGGTGATCGCCTCGTCGTTCGCGAAAGCCCGATCGCCAGGGTACACGCTGCCGTCCGCCGGGTCGGGTCCCTGCATCAGATTGCCGATCACAAGGTCGTCTACATCCTCGACACGGCCGAGGTCACCCGCTGCCGCTACCAGTTGTCGACGACTCTCGGCGTCGGGTCCACGTCGGCGCCGACCGCCACCGTTCATGAAGACGACGTCGACCGGGCTGTCCCCCGCTCTCGCTTGTTGCAGCACGAGCATCACCGCGTAGATGCGGTCCTTGTCCTGTCCAGCGGCGGACCATCCGGCAAGGATCGGCGCAACCTCCTGCCACGTCGTCAGGGAGACCGAGTTCCGCTGCACTGCGCCGGGCCTGCCGTCACGCTGGTCGGGTACGGCCCGGTTTCGCAGGGAGTCAAGCAGTACGGCCTCGTCCAGACCGGGGCCCGCTCCGCCGTAGACCCGATCCTGGACCAGCCAACCTGGTCGGACCTGATGGTTGGAGAGCTCGAGCCGGATCACCGATCGACGCGTCGGGTTGAGATTTGGATCGAGCAGCATCGAACGTCGCCAGCCGCGCAGGGGGAGGCTCCCGGCGTCGAGTCGTTCTAGTTCTTCACGCATGACACGATCGTGCTCGGCATAGCTCTTGTACACCTCGGTCGTGCCGGGGTTGAGCCAGGCACGCAGCAAGTCGAGGTAGCGGCGCTTGTACCCGAAGAACCGGCCGCGCTGCTGAACCGTGTCGGCGTTGCCTACGCCCGGTCCGCGTGGCATATAGGTCACCGCCAGATTCTCGACAGTGAAGCCTCGGTCGAGCTTGTTCCCGCCGATCACGATCCACGCGGGCCGGCTCTTCCAGTCGTTCGCGGCGATCTCTCGACCATCCTCGCTGTTGACGGTCACAACGCTGATCTGCCCGAGGTAGTCCTCGAGCTCCTCGGCCAGCTCATCGAGCGAGAGCGACCGACCACCGGCTTCGACCCCACCGGTCGACGCGAGGTCGTCGTAAGCGGACTGAAACACTTCTGTCGTCGTCTGAGCGAGCAGGTCGTCGTCACCCGACTCGAAGACGGTGACCAACCGGTCGATCACCCTCTTCGTCCACCGCTCGTAGGCACGGTGCAGGTCCGTAGTGGAAGACGGGTGGATCAGCATGCTCAGCGGGCGCGGAGACCGCCTCCGCTGGGCCACGATCAAGGCTAGGAAGAACGTCGCGAGTGCGTCCAGCAAGGAAGACGGCGGAGCGACGCCGTCCGGGTCCAGCGCGTCGATCTCGTCGTCGATGTGCCGGACGAAGTCGACCGCGTGCTCTTCGAAGAGAACCTGCCCGCCTACGTAGTCGTCGCCAGCCTCCAGGAGGCTTACCGTCCTCGGCGAGAGCGAGTCCTCGAGCGCGATGAGCAAGGGCGCCTGGGGAGTCGCCGTGTACAGGACGTATGTGTGGTTCGTCGACGCGCCGCGCAGGCGCCTGATGGCGCGGTACGTCGGGCTCTCACGCCCTCCCGTGGCGATGTTCAGGCCCGCCTGATCGCCCTCGTCGTCGACGAAGAGCACAGGGACGTCCCCGACCGAGGCCGTCACCGCCTCCAAGAACTCGCGGGTGTGCCGGAGGGCTGCGTGGTTCTTGAGCGCCACTGCGACCGTCGCGACCCGGCCTCGTGGACGGCGGCGACTCTTCCATCGCTCGAGCAGCCGCACCACGTCCTCGGCATCGTTCGCCGTGGGCCCGTTCAGCGCGTTCCAGGTCGCCAGGCCGCCGTCGCCGTCCATCCCGAGGTCACGCCACAGACGGACGTAGGTCTGGTCACGCAGGTTCTTCTTTGTCCCTGCCAGCACGATGACCAGCGGATAGCCGTTGTCGCATGCCGCGGCCAGCAGCGACGTGAATGACAATGTCTTCCCGCTCTGCACCTCGCCGACGACCAGTTCAGCCTCATGCCCTTGAACCCCCCACGACGGCGGCCGGCAGCGCGACATGATGCGGAGTGTCTCGGCCCGTACCTTCTCGACAGCCAGGTCAGGGAGACCACTGCGCTCAAGCGTCTTCTCCAGCTCGTCGCCGACCTCGGGCGACCAATGCCCCAGAGGGGCCGGCACGTTCTCCTCCGTGCTCATCTCCCGACATCCGTCCGCTCGGCCAGCGGCCCGGTCAGCAGCCGGTTGAGCTCTGCCACGAAAAACCGCGGTTCCTTCGACCCACTCTGCTCGGCATGGATCTGCGCGAGCGCGACGGCGACCCCGAGCCGGAGGATCGGCTCGAGGTCCATCCCCGGGAGGTAGGCGAACGACTCGGTGAACCGGTGCGCCCGGTTGAGGGAGATGACCCAGTCAGCCTCAGCACGCTCCACCCGGAGCCAGCTCCGCGCGTCCGGCGGCTCGTCGACGACCCTGATTACCAGGCTGTCGCCATGGACCTGCATCTCGGTCTCGCTCGTCTCGACCCGCTGCTCGACCGGAGGCGATCCATGTGACTCGGAGCCGTCCACGCCCCGCGAGCCGTCCGCGAGCCCGAAGGTCGTCTCGTGGATGTCCGGGGAGAACGGTGCCTCACGCTCCGATCGACCGACGATTTGTGCGACGCTCTCCACGACGGACCGGACCGTCGACTGAACCGAGCGGTTGCGCTCGGTGGCACGGTAGTTGTCCGCCTGCCGAAGCAAGGGCAACGGCTCCGCGTCCGCTCGCTCTTTGAGCTCGCCGAGAAACGCTTCCTCGTCCTCCCCGTCCCAGACCAGGGCGTCCTTCGTGTGCGTGACCTTGATCTCGGACACGTCGAACTCACCGATGAGCCGCTGAGACCGGAAGGTGTTGCCCTGCCCGAAGATCTCTGGCGGCTTGTAGGCGTCCGCGGGATCTTTGGCCATCGCTCCGGCACCCTGCACCACTTTGCCCCGGTAGAGGAGCGCCAAGCCGGCCTTCGAAGTCGAGCCCTTGGCCAAGAGGCCCGCCCAGCCGATGATCCGTCGTCCGGAGGGAAGGACAACATCCATGTCCTTCCGCCACTCGACCTCGGGAGAGGTGTCGTCGTTCCAACGGTGGGTCCTGAGCAGCGCTGGCCGTTCGGGCCGGAGCCGTTCTCCGCCGACCACGAGGTGGATGTCGTCGTCCTCGAGGAACGTCCGGTAGATGCTCCGGAGGTAGTCGCGGATCTTGCCCAGAGTCCGACCTGTCGGGGGGCTCTGGTTCAGATCCGTGAGGACGAGCTGAGTACCGTGCTCATCGGCTGGCGTGGAAACTTCGACCACAGGAAGCGTGTCCGACTTGCTCTCGACGATTTGCGGCACGTCGAAGGTCACCGTCCGCCGGACCGGTTCGCCGAGAGCCGTCGTCGTGACGACGAAATGCTTCGCGTACCAGCACGCGGCGCTCTTCATCCCGATCCCGAACTGGGAGAGCCCCGTAGCATCTGCCGGCGGTGCAGCAGGCGTGAAGGCGCGGGCCACGTCAGCCGTCGCGATCCCAGCAGCGTTGTCGGTTACCACGATGGTGCCCCGGTCACGGTCGATGTCGACGTCGATCTTCAGCACCGGAGGTCGACCGCCGTAGGCCGCGCGCAGCACGTCGCGGTTGCTCCGCCAGGACTGCAAAGCGTTGTCGACGAACTCTCCGATGGCATACCAGGGCTTGTAGCTCATCGACGGAAACAGCGCGAGCATGCCAACACCGGGCCGCACGACGACGTTCTGGGTCATCAGTCCCCTTTCAGCACTTCGACCTACCGTAGGTGCCCCGCCTCACTGTCTCCAGCGGCGATGGTCGGTCGGCGGGGTGAAATCAGGTCCGCCGATCCGTCTCCGGTGCCCGGGGACGTACTGCCCGCTCGATCACTTCGGCCGCGACAGCAGGCGGTTCATGCTCCCAGAACCTCAGAACATCCCAGCCCCCTGCTCGGAGCACTCGATCGGTGTCTCTGTCGCGCGCCTGATTGGCGGCAATCTTCGTCGTCCACCACACCGAGTTGGAGCGGGGTGCGGTGCCGTGCACCGGGCATCCATGCCAGAAGCAACCGTCGACGAAGACGGCGACGCGCACCCGAGTGAAGGCGATGTCGATTGTCCGTCGACGCTGGCCAGGGACGGGGTAGACGATGCGATACCGGAGACCTCGACCATGGAGCTCCCGACGGAGCGCTAGCTCCGGTGCGGTGTCCTGGCGACGTGCCGCGCTCATCCGTCGCGAGACCGCGTCCGAGCTCGCCCCGGGATGGGCCGGGACGTGCTGGGGACTCAGTGACGTCACGCCGCGTCGGACTCCACATCCGAATCGATGTCGAGGACCCCCTGGCTCGGCACGCCCTCCAGGCTCGACAGTCCAACAGCGGCACGAATCCGATGCAGCAGGGGCAGCAGGGAGGCGTCCAGCCCTTTGTCGGCAAAGTGGCTGAGGAACTGCGCGAGGGCGAACCGGACCGCGCCGACATGGACGGCGTTGCCGAACTGCTTGTAGGACTCGCCGTCCCCCTGCTCCAGCGCGACCATGGCGTCCGCTACCCGTTCGGGGAACGCCTGCAGCCTCCCTACCTCGCGCGGCGTCAGCCGTCGCTTTAGCGGCCCGTAGACCGGCGTCTGGTTGATAGCGACCAGCGCTGGCGTGTAGGTCGCGGGGCGCACCCGGATGCCGGACGGACGGAACTGGATCAGGCATTCGTACACTGACTCCTTCAAGCCGGCCTGCCACTCGAACTTGGTTCGGCTCAGGCCCGAGAACTCCCCTGGTTCCGGACGTACCTCGACCCGGCTCAGCGCGTTCTCGTTCTTCGCGAAGAAACTCTCGTTCTTCGCAATGAAGTCGAACTTCCAGGGGAGGTCCCGGAGCCGAGCATCCGCCAGCTGAGCCTTTCGCCATTCCTCGTCCAACGCCCTGTGCCAGATCGGATGGCCGGGTATCCAGCGTGCACTCGGCTTTGCGTCGTTGTCTGTGTCCTCGATGATCTGCCTGAGGAACGCGTCCCACCAGTCGAGCGCCTGGCGCTCCTCCCCCTTCAGCCCGTATCCGTCCGACTCCTCGACGGAGCGGTCGAGGACCGTCAGCCCGCCGATCGCCGGGAGCGACAGCTCGTCGAGGTTCCATTCGTCAGGGTTCCAGGACGGGTACGAGAACCCACCGAACGGCACAGTACGGGAGCCGACAAGATCGCTGCGGATCGCCAGGATGTAGATGCGCTCGCGAACCTGGGGAGTACCTCCGTGCGCAGGGCCAATCCTGTGCGGCGTGATGACGGTCGGCGATCCCGACACCACATAGCCGTACTGCTTGAGCCCTGCGACAATCGTCGCGAAGGTCTCCTTGTGCCGGGGTCCAGCCAGGTTCTTCACGTTCTCGAGGAACACGATCTTCGGACGCCGGGCCCGGACGATCCGCAGGATGTCGTAGAACAGCGTCCCGCGCGTGGCATCGAGGATGCCAAACTGCTTGCCCGATTTGCTGAATGCCTGGCACGGAAAGCCGGCCGCCAGCACGTCATGGCTGGGGATGTCAGGGATGTCATCGTCAGGCTTCTCCAGGAGTCTCTCGTCCGGCTCGGACCGGACGTGGTCGCGGATGTCTCTGGAGAACGACGGCCGGCCTTCGTGCTCGGGCACGCCCCACGCCTTCGAATACACCCGCCAGGCCGGCCCGTTCAACTCGCTGGCGTAAACGCAACGGCCACCGAGCGACTCAAGCGCCGCGTGAAAGCCACCGATCCCGGCGAACAGATCGATGAACGTGAACGACGTAGCCGTCTCCGTGGGCATGTGACTCCTTGCTCGTTCTCGCGGCTCGTCCGCCGCGTAACCCTGCTCTAGCCAGCTTAGCTCGATGCCGTCACCAGGCGAGCCGAACTTCTCGGCGAGCCGCTCAGCGGAGCCGCTCGATGGCGCGTCGCAGCACGGCAGTGTAGAGGCTCGGAGCCACTGTCGCTTCGAGCCGTTCGACAGTCTCGGTGGCCTCACGTTCCACGACCATCGTCTGTCGCTCCGTCAATGTCCTGGTCGAGCCGACGCCGACGCCGAGCAGAGTTGCCGCGCGATCCAGCACCGCCACGACCAGCACCGGCGCAAGGACCTCCCCGAGCACCTCGAGGATGTCCTGTGCCTCGTCCTCGACGATCCTCTCCTGCCTGGCCGTGAGACCGGAAACCTGTGCCCGCACAGGCGCTTCGACACCGCCGTCGGGGAGACCCACCTGGTCCGGTGCCGATTCCTTGATCGGGCGATTCGCGCCCAGCTCGGCCAGCGGCGCCGCGTCCGGCTCTCCGTCAGCAAGCGTCTCTCCATCATCCGTGGCTGCCGCCTCTGCGAGCGTGTCGCCGGTACTTGAGACGCCGAGCTCGGCTGGGATGCGTCCCATGGGGTAGATCAGATCGAGATGTGCTGTCGTCCGGGTCAGGGCGACGTAGAGCATCCGCAGACCCTGCGGGCCGGCGTCGACGATCCCCTGGGGGTCCACGACGACGACAGAGTCGAACTCGAGGCCCTTTGAGGCCACGGGGCTGACGAGGTTGATCGAGCTGCTCAGACCTCCCTTGTCGGCGTCCTGCCAGCTGATGCCACGCCTACGCATCGTGGCTTCGACGTCCACCCGGATGCCGTCCGGGCAGATCACGCCGACGAACCGGCCTCGCGACGAGTGCTCCTGGACAATGTCTGCCACACGCATCGCCACGTCGTCCGGGTCGTCGACCTCCAGCAACCGCGGGCCGGGCTCGACGTCCCGGACCACCTTGGGGACGGGTATCCCAGGTGCTGCGTGCGGCAGCAGCCGTGCGGCGAGCTCCATGACCGACCGAGGGACCCGGTAGCCGATGTCGAGGTGCTCAATATCCTTCGGTAGCCGTACATCGACCAGGTCAAGGATCTCGCTCCAGTCGTTGCGCGCCCAGTGGCCGGTCGACTGCGCGATGTCGCCGACCATCGTCATGGCACCCTCTCTGGAACGTCGAGCGACAGCTCGCACCTGCATCGGAGAGAGATCCTGCGCCTCGTCCACCACGATGTGGGCGTACCGCGCGTTGCCGGTGTCCCCCATCTGTGCGGCGACCTCGTCCAGCACGACCAGATCCTCCCGCGACCATTGCTGGTCGGTGATCCGGGTCCCGGTCGACCTCTGGAGCAGAGCGACTTCCTCCGCCGAGAGATCGCTGCCTGCAGCAGCGATCAGGCGAGGGTAGGAGCCGTAAAGACTCGAGACGAAGGCTTTCGGGGACATCGTCGGCCAGATCCTCGAGACGGCGGACTCGATCTCTGACCCGTCGATCCGCATCGCGATGTCACCTCGCACCGTGTAGCCCGCCGCGGCGGCCGCTTCCCGCGCCCTGGCGACCACGAGGTTCTTCAGTCCCTCGCGGAAGCGTGCGCGACCGTCGGAGAACGACCCGTCGAAGGCGTGGTCGATCGCCTGGGACAGATCGGCCGGCTCGATCGTCACCGGCGCGATACCGGACACGGAGAAGGTGGCTCCCCCCTCGGGCGGCCGGACACGGTCGCGGAGCCCACGCGCGACGAACCCGACCATGCGCGTCTCGCCCTTGAGCCGGGCAGCGTCGGGGGAGTCCTTACGTGACGGCCGCGTCTCCCCCAGCATCTGCACGAGGTCGGTGACCCGGACCTTGTCGTCGCCGAGCTCCGGCATGACGCGCCCGATGTAACGGGCGAAGGTCGCGTTAGGCCCGACGACGAGGACGTCATCGGGAGTCAGTGCGCGCTTTTGGAAGAGAATCACGCTCAACCGGTGGAGCGCGACAGCGGTCTTTCCGGTTCCCGGACCGCCCTGGATCACAAGGAGGCGGTCGGGGTCGGAGCCGATGAGCGCTGCCTGGGCAGCCTGGATCGTCTCGACGATCTGCCGCATCTCCGGTTCGCGAGCGCTCCCGAGTACCTGCTGCAGCATCTCGTCGGCTCGAGCGACGGCGACGTCACTGTCCTCGAGCTCAGCTATCCGCTCCGCGAGTTGTGCGAGGACCTGGTCACCGAAGGAGTCGATGACGTTGGTCGGACGGCAGGTGAACGACCGCAGCCGCGCGACCCCGCGGGAGTCGTCGACCGTCGCGCCCCGCAGGTTGAGCGCGAGCGGCGCCTTCCAGGAGACGACGTACAGCTCGCCGTCATGGTTGACCGGCGCGTTCCCGACGTAGAGGCACTCCCCGTCCTGGGTGTCGATCCGTAGAAAGGCCGCCGGGTCGGATGGCTTGCCGAGCGTCTCGTCGTCGTCCGCGTTCTGCTTCATGCGAGCGCGGGCCTTGGTGTCGGCGGCCGCGGCATAGGACTCGCTCCTAGCCTGCCGCTTGCGCTCACGGATCTCGTAGACGTCGTCGAAGAAGACCTGCTCGACCTCGAGCGTCGCTTCTGTCTCGGGGATAGTCAGGGCCACTCTTGCCTCCGTCGGGATCGCACAGCCTGCCAGGAGGTTATATCCACCCTCGGACTCCCCTTTCCTCGATCCGCTGGCGTCAGTAGATTGCGCGCCAGCTGCTGAGCCCTGGAGGTCCCTGGTGAAGAAGGAACAGATCGTCGAGGAGATCGCGCTCGCGATCGGTGTCGAGGTGCCACCGATGTCGTCGGGCTCAACCGAGCCGCGCGCAATCTTCGACCTGGTCAACGACCGTCTCGGGCTCGGGATCGAAAGCCGGACCAAGCAAGGTCTCGCCCGAGGGATCGTCGAGGTCGTGGGCGGGACCTGGTCGACGACCTATGAGTCGCGGGGCGCAACCGTGACGAAGGACGGCCTCCTGGCCGTGCGGGACGCGGTGCGCGTCCTCACCGGTTGATCACCCGGGTGAAACTTGGATGCGCGTGCCGCGATGCGGACATCTCGACAGGTGCCGCGAGATACTGACGGAACGATCCACCACCGATCTTCGTGATCGGAACGAGTACCACCATGGAGCCGCCAGACATGCCCACCGACGTTCAGTCCGCCATGGCTGGCAACACCACCCACATCTCGCTGGACAGGCTCCGGCTCGACGAGCGCAATCCTCGCCTGCCGGAAGCGCTCCACCGCTCGGAGCAGATCGCGCTCGCGACCCACCTCGCCGCGACCGCAGATGCTCTCCAGATCGCCGAGTCGATCGTCGACAACGGATACTTCGGAACTGAGCACATCGTGGTTATGCCGCACCCCGAGGAGACAGCCGCTTACGTCGTACTCGAGGGCAATCGACGCGTGACGGCCCTCCTCGGACTCTCCTCCCCCGAAGTCCGAGCCCTGTTCAAGAAGCCGGCACGATGGCACGCCATCGGTCCGGAGAGCGGGATCCGCCCGACGTCCTTGGTGCCTGCTGTGGTCGTGGCGAGCAGGGACGAGGCGGCGCCGATGATCGGGTTTCGGCACTTCACGGGGATCAAGAAATGGGGCCCGTTCGAGCAGGCCAGGTACGTCAAGTACCTCGTGGAGGACGAGGGCATGACAGTCCGCGCCGCGGCCAAGGCCATGGGGTCGAGCAGCGTCAAGGTCGGCAACGCCTACCGAAACCTCGAGATCCTCGAGCAGGCAAGATCGCTCCCCGGGGTCCCCGACGACGTCGTCGCCAGCGCATGCGACGACTTCTCCCTGATCACCGTCGCGATGGCGAACGGCCCCCTCAGGGAGCACATCGGAGCGCCGCTCGCCTCGCAGATCAAGGTTGGCCAGCCGCCGGTGCCCACCGACCGGACGAACGAGCTGGCCGAACTGATGTCATGGATCTACGGAGGAGGCACCCACGCTTCCCGCGTGGTGACGGAATCGCGTGACATCGGTGCGCTCGCCGACGTGGTTGCTGACCCTGTCGGCCGATCGGCACTCCGGGAGACGCGCGACCTCGCGCGGGCGAAGCAGGCGATGCACGACGCGAGGGATGCCAAGCATGGCGACGAGGCGCTCGCCGTCGGGCGACAGATCTCGTCCTCCATCAAGATCCTCGAGACGCTCGAGAAGCGGCTCCGGACCATGCACGACGACGACCGAGCACAACTTCGCAACGAGGCGAGCAAGCTACTGGACCTGGCGCAGCGCATCAACGGTACCGTCGAAGGCTCTGTCCGCCGCCGCTGACGGCGGGGCCCTGACGTCGCGGCGAGCCTAATAGCCATGGTCGCCTAGAGCGGGTGAAGCTTCTCCCAGAGTCACCCGGACCGCCCGAGGTCTAGATCCAGTGTCCTTCGACGAGTCATCACACCCTGGGGCAGGCTTGCCGATGACGTCGCACCTACCTGCTGGTCGTGGGTGATCGCCCTGTGCTGGCTTGGAACTTCACGGAGTCGAGGACGGTTCTCCCAGCGATGGCCGCGCGGAGATCTCCGCGTTGGCGGCCGGAGCGGTCGGCTCGTTTACACGACCCGCGGCGCGTTCAAGAACCCGACGCGAGACCGCGGTCGGGTCATCGGCGCAACTCAGGTGACGAGCGCAGTTGACTACACCCCGCTGCTCCGGAACACCTCGGTCGAGGTGGCGTCGTCGGCCACGTCGACCAAGGACTACACCCGCTGGTCCGCGACGGTCTGACCGGCTCTTCCGAGGTCTCTTACGCGCTCGCCACAGTTTGCGCGGCGCTACTCAACGGTAGGGCTCGGTCGCCCAGTCCTCCTCGTCGGGGTATTGCAGGCTGCGCTTGCGCAGGTACACCCCCACGCCACAACTGGCATCCGGCTGCCCGTCCACTGCGATGTATCCGTTGCTGGACGGCGTCCAGAACTGGCACCCGCCCCAGCCTGCGCCGTCGTATTACGCATCTACGGAGGCGACGAGCTATGCCCGCAGCCAGGCGTCGTCGAAGCCGAAGTCCTTGAGCGCCTCGTCGAACGTCGTCGGGCCGTGCTCGTCCCGGAGTGTCGTCTCCAGCACGGAGCGGTGGGTGTCGTGCACCAGGACATCCCGGCGAGCGTGACGGTGTGGCGTCACCAGATCGGGCGGGTGAATCACGGTCAGGCCTTGGCGGTCTGCCGGCACCGCGGGTACTCGCTGCAGCCGAGGAACACCCCGTACTTGCCGGCACGCTGGACGAGCACACCGTCCTGGCACGTCGGGCAGCGGCGGGGAACCGGTTCGTCGTGTCCTGTCCCCCGGAATCGGGAGAGGTCATTGAAGACCACGTCGGGGTCGTCCTTGAGCTCGCGGACGAAGGACGACATCGCGCCTGCCACGGTGAAGAGGGTGACGCTGCGGCGGGCTCGGGTGAGTGCCACATAGAGGAGCCTGCGCTCCTCGGAGTGCTCGAACCCGTCATCCTCCGACATGGCGAGAGCCAGCACGGGGTCGTCCCTGAGGCCCGAGGGGAATCCGTGGCGGCCGGCGACCACCTTCGGCAGGACGACATGGTCCGCCTCAAGTCCCTTGGAGCGATGGATCGTGCGGAAGCTGACGTCGAGCCCAGGGACGGCCCCCGGCATCAGCTCATGGTCTCGTCGGTATCGCCCGAGCACGAAGGCCGAGCCTCCCGGCTCGCGGGAGGCCAGCTCCCGGAGATGGTCCCGGATGGCGCGGCGCAGCGCACCGTCGTCGTCGACACGCACGATCCTGACCTGCGGCCCGCTCGTCTGGTCCGCCGCCACCACGGTCTTCGGGATCTGGGCGGGGTTGCGCGACACGAACCTGCCGGCGACGTCGGCGATCGTCTGGGTGCAGCGGAACGTGCGCTGCAGGCGGACGGTCGTGGCCGGTCCGAAGAACTCGTCGAAGCTCGTCATCACCGACAGGTCGGCGCCCGCGAACCGGTTGATCGCCTGCCAGTCGTCCCCGACGGCGAGCAGGTGCTTGCCCCGCCCCTTCAGCAGCGCCCTCACCAGTCGGGCCCGGGCACGGCTGGAATCCTGGAACTCGTCCACGAGCACGAGGTCGTACCTGGCGAGGTTCTCGTCCTGCTCCACGTAGAGGGCGGCCTGGGCGAGCATCTCGTCGAAGTCGATGGCTTGCGCCTCCCGGAGGGCTTCGTCCCATGCGTCGTGGACCGGCCAATAGAGCTCGAGGAACTTCTGGGCGCGGATGTCGTCCCCAGCTACTCGCGCCGCGACATCCTCACGACTGAGGCCGTTGGACTTGACGTGGGTCATGAACGTCTTGATCAGCTGGGCGAGCGCGTCGTGCTCAATGACCATCTCGTCGGGCGACGGCTTGAAGCGCTCCGGGTCCCATCGGGGAATCAGCCCGCGGTCGCGCAGTTCCCGCTCGAGGTGCGCCAGACCGTCCCCGCTGACGACGTCGTGCCAGGTCGTCTCGACGAGATCGGTGCCGTGCTTTGCGTGCAGGCGCCGCTTCCACGCCATGGACTCGGCGTATCCCTTGAAGGAGTCCGGCGCCCTGCCGTGCGCGTCAAGGGCCCAGTGCTCGTGCCAGACATCGATCTCGGGATAGTGGAAGTCGGGCCGGTACTGGCTGTGCTTTGCCGTAGCGGTGTCGTGACTGTACGGCTCCTCGTACCGGTAACGGATACCGTGGAGAAGCAGCCAGTCCGCGATCAGCCTCTCGCCCTGGCTCCTGACCATGTCGCCCCGGAACGTCCGGAACCCTCGATACCGCCCGGGCTCGTACACGTCGTCCGGACGACCACCGTCGACACCGGCGCCGAGCCGTCCGAAGAGCAGGCGGAAGGCATCCCATGAATATCGGTAGCCGGGCGATTCCTCGCGGAGCACGTTCACGAGCTCAAGCACTTTAGCGTCCTCGCGGCTGTCCTCGACCCACTTCGCGATGCTCGGCTTCCGTCCGGTGGCTTCCCCGATCACGGCGCGACCGAACGAGTGGAAGGTCCGCGCCTCGAGGCCCTCGGACGGCAGGTCGAGGACGCCGAGTCGCTCTGCGACTCTCTCTCGCAACTCATCGGCTGCGTCAGCGTTGAACGCGAGCATCAGGATGCGGTGAGGTTCGACGAGCTTTTTCTCGATGGCGTAGGCCGCGCGGGCGACCATGACCGATGTCTTTCCCGATCCCGCGGCCGCGATGACCCGGACGCGGCTGTCGAAGGCCAACACGGCCGACGCCTGTTCGTCGGTCAGCGGCGACTTCTCGACCCTGTCGAAGAACGGCCTTCCCGCTGCCAGCGCCTGCCGCCGGATCGTCTCGTTCGCTGACGCGATGAATGCTCCGAGGTCACGCCCGACGAACTCGACGACCGCCTCGTCCTGCTCGGTGACCTGAGTCGCCCAAGCCAGTCGGATCGCCGGAGCGACGGGCCTCCGCCCTTCGATCTCCGTCACGGTGTCGTACGGGATCCACAGGTCCTTCGCCAGGTGAGCGGCGACGAGTTCGTCGAGCTCGCCTCGGTAGGCGTACGCAGGGGCGAGTGCCCGGAGCAGGGCAAGGCTCGCCCAGATCGAAAGCGCGTCTCGGATCCTGAGGCGCAATCGGCGGCGCTCGACGCCCTCCGTGGTGACGACGAGCCAGGGCAGCCATCTCCAGCGCACCGAGAGCTGGGACAGACCTGTTCCGACGAACGTCTCCCGCGTGCGGCCAGTCTCCAGAACCAGGGACGATCCCTGTCTGTCGAGGGTCCAGCGGTTGCCGACGCGTCCGCTGCCGCTCCACGTGTGACCTGTGGCCTCCGCCCCGTCCGCCGCAGTCGTCGGCTCGAAGAGCACGTCGGTCATCGATGAGTCCCCTTGCAGGTCACACGTGCGGAGGTGCCGGCTCGGCACCAGGTCGACGCGACCTTAGCCCCCCAGCTCGTGGGCCAGAGCCGGATCATGACGTCGACGCCTCGCCCTGGGCGGGTGAAGTTGTCACCGGTTTGTCCCTCACGGCGGGGTTCGCTACCACCCCCTACTAGCCTTCCGGTAGGTCCGGGCACGGGTGGCCCCGTCCAGGAGCCCAGCGCGCGGCTCGGGTCCAGTCCGGGAGAAGATGACCCGAGCGACGGTCGAGTTCTCAACCGTAAGCAGCGCCCGGCGGGCGACAGACGATGCAGCACGATCGAGGGGCAGACACGTGACAGCAGTGACGGAGTCACGGACGAAGGACTTCGAGGCGGCCCCTGGCTCGACGGTGGTGATCCGCGACGAGGAGTGGCTCGTCACCCAGGTGGAGCCGACGACGGACGGCCACTTCGTTCACGTCGTCGGCCTGTCCGGACTTGTCCGCGACACGGAGGCGACGTTCTCGACGGCGATCGACACGGTCGAGGTCGCCGACCCTGCGCACACGTCCGTCGTCGCGGACGACTCGCCGCGCTACCGGAAGTCCCGGCTCTGGCTGGAGGCGATGCTGCGCAAGACGCCGATCCCCATCGCGGACACGGCGCTGACGACGGCGCACCGCGCGCTCGCCGATCCGCTGCCGTACCAGTACAAGGCCGTGCAGCAGGCGCTCGACCCGGACAACCTGCGCCCGCGCATCCTGCTCGCCGACGCGGTGGGTCTGGGCAAGACGCTCGAGATCGGCATGATCCTCTCGGAGCTGGCCCGGCGGGGCCGCGGCGAGCGGATCCTCGTCGTGACGCCCAAGCACGTGCTGGAGCAGATGCAGTTCGAGCTCTGGACGCGCTTCGCGCTGCCGTTCGTCCGCCTCGACTCCACCGGCATCCAGCGCATCCGCCAGAAGCTCCCGGCCAACCGCAACCCGTTCGCGTTCTTCAAGCGGGTCATCATCTCGATCGACACGCTCAAGTCCGACCGGTACGTGGCACACCTGCGCAAGCACCGCTGGGACGCGGTGGTCATCGACGAGTCGCACAACGTCACCAACGCGGCGACGCAGAACTTCCGCCTCGCGACGATGCTCTCCCGCCAGACCGACGCCCTCATCCTCGCCAGCGCCACCCCGCACAACGGCGACCCCAAGTCGTTCGCTGCTCTGATCCGCATGCTCGAGCCATCCGCGGTCAAGCCTGACGGCGTCGAGCTCGACGAGGAGCAGGTCAAGCGGCTCATCATCCGCCGGCACCGACACTCCCCCGACGTCGCGTCCGTGGTGGGCTCGGACTGGGCGGAGCGGAAGGAGCCGGAGAACCAGCTCGTCCGCGCCTCGCCGGTCGAGGAGGAGATCGCCGTCGAGCTCGAGGACACGTGGCTGTGGCCGACCACGGGCGCGAGCCCCTACTCGGGCAAGGGCGGTGCCACGCTCTTCCCGTGGACGCTCGCCAAGGCGTTCCTCTCCTCCCCCGCCGCGCTCGAGGAGTCCGTCCGCAAGCGCCTGAAGTCGCTGGAGACCGGCAAGGACGAGGCTGGCGAAGACTCACTGGTCGCACCCGACGGCGAGGCCTCGGCCGACGACGAGCCCGCGGCCCCGCGCGGCCCCCGCGCGGGCGAGATCTCCGCCCTCGTCCGCCTGCACGACCTCGCGACCCGCTCGCTCGACGAGCCGTCCGCCAAGTACGACGCGCTGCTCGCGCACCTGAAGGACATCGGCGTCGGCAAGGGTTCGGAGATGCGCGCCGTCGTCTTCGCGGAGCGGGTCGCCACCCTGGGCTGGCTGCGGACCAAGCTGGCGAGCGACCTCAAGCTCTCCGACGAGAACGTCGTCGTGCTGCACGGCGGGCTGAGCGACGTCGAGCAGCAAGACGTGGTGGAGTCGTTCAAGCTCGGCTCGTCGCCGATCCGCGTGCTGGTGACCGGCGACGTCGCGTCCGAGGGCGTGAACCTGCACAGCCACTGCCACCACCTGGTGCACTACGACATCCCGTGGTCGCTCATCCGGATCGAGCAGCGCAACGGCCGCATCGACCGGTACGGGCAGAAGCACTCGCCGCAGATCACCACGCTGCTGCTGGACCCGCAGCGCACACGGCGGTTCGGCGGAGACATCCGCGTGCTGACCCGGCTCGTGGAGCGCGAGCACCACGCCCACGGGGCGCTCGGGGACACGGCATCGCTCATGGGCCAGTACTCGGTGGCGGCCGAGGAGAAGGCGATCGCGAACGTCCTGCGGCAGGCCGCCACGCTGGACAGCGTGGTCAAGGAGGTCGAGGACGTCGTTGCCGACGACGGCCCTGCCGGTCTCCTCGCCCGCCTCATGAACCTCGGCGCGACGACCAGTACGCCCGCGCCGGCCCCTGCGGAGAGCAGCACGGGCGGCCGCACGGGTGTGTACGACGACGAGCTGACGTTCCTGGAGGACGCGCTCACGCAGATCTACACGACCCCGGGCCAGGAGCCCAGCAACGGCGTCGCCTGGAAGAAGTACGCCAACCAGTCGATCGCGTCGCTCAAGCCGCCTCGCGACCTGCAGCAGCGCCTGGAGGTGCTCCCCCAGTCGTACCTCGCCGACCGTCGCGTCACGGAGACGCTGCGCCTCGCGACGTCGGTGGCGCAGGGATCGCAGGAGTTGACCAACGCCAAGAGTGTCGAGTCGACGTCGACGTGGCCGGAGGCGCACTACCTGGGGCCGTTGCACCCCACGGTCGACTGGGCAGCGGATCGCGCCCTCGCGTCGCTTGGCCGCAACCAGGTGTTCGCCGTGCGCGGCGACGTCGAGGAGCTGACGGTTCTGGTGCAGGCCGCCCTGTACAACGTGCGCGGCCAGGTGGTCGCGACGTCGTACCGGACGGTTGCCTTCCCGAACCCGGACAACCCCGGCTTCGCGCCGTCCGAGCCCCACGAGTCGGCCGCCGACGCCGTCGCGGCTCTCGCGCTGAGCAGCGCGAACACCGGCCCGATCCCGGACGCGGAGTCGCTCCAGCCGTTCGTGCGCGCGGCCGTGCGATCCGCCGAGAGCGCGGTCACCGACCAGATCGCCGCGATCGAGATCGAGACCCAGCAGCGCGTCGAGTCATGGCTGCGCCGCAGCCAGCACTGGCGGATGGAGGCGTCTGCGCTGCTGAGCCGCGAGGCGGGCGGCGCCCGCGCCGGCATCACGAGCCGGCAGTCCGACGTTGACGAGGAGACGCGCCTCGCGCGCGAGATGGCGCCGCAACGCACGCTGCTGCGGCCGCTGCTCGTCGTCGTCCCGAACCACACCGAGGAGACCCGCTGATGGCCGCCAGTGACGCGATCGTCGTCGGCGAGAACTGGATCAGCGAGCACTACTTCTCCACGGACGGCAAGCAGTCGTTCCAGACGAAGGTGCTGGAACGACGCAAGGCCTGGGACGACGCCGCGAAGGACGACCAGGTCACCACGCGGGCACGCTTTACCGCGGGCCGGTCGGAGCTCCTGTCCACGCTCGCGGGGCTCGGCGAGGAGGGCGGCCGGTCCGCCGACCTGCCAGAACTCTACGCACGCCTGCGCGACGCGCTCGGATATTCGACCGTCGCGCTGCAGTCCAAGCGGGTCGGCCCGGTCGAGTGGATCCACGCCACGGGGTTGGAGGCGACGCCCCCGCTGGTGATCGTCGAGGCCGTAGCGGTCAAGGACGTCGAGTCGCTGCTCGCCAAGGGCGACCCGGTCAAGCCCAACCGGCGGGACCGGACGCTCCTCGAGCCCTACGACGTGGACTCCACAACCCAGATCTTCTCGGTGGCGCGCCTGCTCTCGCACCTGTTCGTGCAGGACGACGGACCGGACTTCGCGCTCGTGCTGGCCGGCGGGTGGCTGCTGGTCGCCGAGAAGGCCCGCTGGGCCGAGGGACGGTACCTGGCCGTGGACCTGCAGCTCGTGGCCGAACGCGCCGACGACAAGCGCGGCGGCGAGACCGATCGCGCGCTGACGTGCGTGGGGGCGGCATCGCTTGCCCCGGACCCGGAGGGGAACCTCTGGTGGCCCGGCGTTCTTGAGGAGTCGGTGAAGCACACCGTCGGGGTCTCGAAGGACCTGCGCGAGGGCGTGCGGCTGTCCATCGAGATCATTGCCAACGAGGTGGTGCACCGCCGCGCCGCGCAGGGCCTGGAGCCCCTCCCCCAGGCGGAGGCGCAGGAGCTCGCCCGACACTCTCTGCGGTACCTGTATCGCATCCTCTTCCTGCTGTTCGCGGAGGCATCCCCGGAACTGGGCGTGCTGCCCGTCGGCGACCCGACGTACGAGCAGGGCTACAGCCTCGACCGGCTACGCGAACTGACGCTCGTGGAGATCGCCGGCCCGCGCGCCGAGGACGGCACGCACCTGTACCAGTCGCTAGCCACGCTGTTCCGGCTCGTCGATGAGGGGCACGACGGCGCGGCGGGCGCGCACCGGGTCGAGCGCGTCGACGACGAGGTCCGGCGTGTCGACGACGGCGCGGACGGCCTGACGTTCCAGCCGCTCAAGGCGGATCTGTTCCTGCCGAAGGCGACCGCGCATATCGACGCCGTCGGCCTGGGGAACGCGGCGCTGCAGCAGGTGCTCCGGCACCTGCTGCTGAGCAAGGAGTCGCGCGGCAAGGACCGTGGGTTCATCTCGTACGCCGAGCTCGGCATCAACCAGCTCGGTGCCGTGTACGAGGGCCTCATGAGCTACACAGGCTTCTTCGCGGAGGAGGACCTGCACGAGGTCGCGAAGGACGGGAACTCCGAGAAGGGCTCGTGGGTGGTGCCGGTCGTGCGGTCGCAGTCGATCGCGCCGAAGGACTTCGTCACCGCGCCCGACCCGGTGACCGGCGAGTCCAAGCCGGTGATCCACGAGCAGGGGACGTTCGTGTTCCGGCTGGCGGGCCGGGAGCGGCAGCAATCAGCGTCGTACTACACACCCGAGGTGCTGACCCGGTTCGCGGTGTCTCAGGCTCTCGTGGAGCTCATCGGCCCGGACGAGGTCAAGGTGGGCTCCGTCGAGTGGGAGGGCCGCGAGGTCCCCCGCAAGATGTCGGCCCGCGAGATCCTGGACCTCACGGTGTGCGAGCCGGCCCTCGGGTCCGGCGCTTTCGCCATCGAGGCGGTGCGCCAGCTCGCCGCCGCGTACCTCCGGCGTCGGCAGGAGGAGACCGGTGAGCGGATCGACCCCGACGAGTACGCCGCCGAGCTGCAGAAGGTCAAGGCGTACATCGCCCTGCACAACGTGTACGGGGTGGACCTCAACGGAACGGCTGTGGAACTCGCCGAGATCTCTCTGTGGCTCGACACCATGGGCAAGGGGCTCCAGGCGCCGTGGTTCGGCCTGCGCCTCCGGCGCGGGAACTCCCTCATCGGGGCCCGGCGCGCGGTCTACCGCCGCGATCAGCTCGCCAAGAAGGCGTGGCTGAACGCCGTCCCCGCGGACGTGCCGCTCGCGCCGTCCGACGACGACTCCGCGGCGGGCCAGGCGTCGTCGCTCGGGGACTCAGGGGGACGCATCCACCACTTCCTGCTGCCCGCCGCGGGGTGGGGCTCGGCCGTCGAGGCGAAGGAAGCCAAGGAGCTCGCCCCCGAGGCGCTGGCCCGACTCAAGGCGTGGCGCAAGGCGGTGCTCGTCACCCCGTCGAAGAAGCAGGCGGACGAGCTCGTCAACCTCGGCCACCGTGTCGAGGCTCTGTGGGACTTCGCCCACCAGCGGCTACGCATCGCCGACGACCAGATCCGCCGCTCCATCGACGTCTGGGGTGCCGACGACCTGCCCGTCGGCGGCGCCATCAGTCGCGAGCAGATCGAGCACGCCCTCGCCGATGCGAAGGGCGCCTACCAGCGGCTACGCCTCGTCATGGGCGCCTGGTGCGCTCTGTGGTTCTGGCCACTGACGGACGGGTTAACCCGGGTTAGCGCCGACGACGGCACCGAGATCCTCGTGGAGCCGCCGGACCTGGACGAGTGGCTCGCCGGTCTGCGCGCCGTCCTCGGCGTCCACGCCGAGACCGGTGCCTCCGGGCGCGGACGGAAGTGGACCGGCGGCGACCAGACCCTCGCCTCCACCGCCGACTGGGACGAGCTTAACGAGGCCGAAGATCTCGAGCTCTCCTTCGCCGGCGTCGCGTCGCCCGAGCGAGTGCTGCACGAGCACCCGTGGCTGGTCGTGTGCCAGCGGGTTGCTGCACAGCAGGGGTTCTTCCACTGGGAGCTCGACTTCGCGTCGGTGTTCGCGGCGCGCGGCGGGTTCGACCTCCAAGTGGGGAACCCGCCGTGGGTCCGCCCAGACTTTGACGAGGCTGCGGCGCTCGCCGAGTACGACATCGCGTTCGCACTCGAGGCCAAGATCGCGACCGCCCGAGCCAACGAGCTCCGGTCCGCGACACTCAACACCCTCGTGGCGCGGGACTTCTACCTCGACTCGCTGGTCTCGACGGTTGCGACGCGCGAGGCCGTTTCGAGCACACCTGACTACCCGCACCTCGCGGGCCTGCGCCCTGACCTCTACCGCTGCTTCATGGAGCAGACATGGCGCCACTCGTCGTCCCGAGGCATCGTTGGCCTCATCCATCCAGAAACGCACTTTACTGACGAAAACGCCGGGCAACTCAGATCATCAACATACCGTCGACTGCGTCAATTCTGGTATTTCAAGAACGCACGCCGGCTCTTTGAGATGGCAGTCGATAACTACTTCGGCATACACATCTATGCAAACAAGGCCGGCCCCGTTGGCTTTTCCATGGCATCGAACATCTATATCCCGGAAACTATCGTACGCTCACTCACCCACGATGGGTCCGGCGAACAGCCAGGCATCAAGGACGATCAGGGGAACTGGGACGCTCGACCTCATCGCGGCAGAATTGTCCATGTCACTGAGCGCACACTGGAATCTTGGCGCAACTTGCTCGAAGACCCGATCGAGCCGCCCGTCCGGTCCCGGATGGTGTTCTTGGTAAACGGCGTTACCTCAAGCGCCCTCACAAAGCTCGCATCGTCCTCGAGAATCGGCGACATTTCGGCAGTGCGATTCTCGCAGGGGTGGAACGAGACTACCGATTTCAAGGCAGGACATATAGAGAAGGTATGGGGAACGCCGGGATCGTGGCGTGACTCCGTACTTCAAGGACCACATCTGCATGTGGCTAACCCAGCGTTCAAGGTACCAAACTCGAGCATGCGGAATAAGCAAGATTGGTCTCCGGTTGACCATGAGGCGTTAGTCAGCGACGGGCTGCCCGCAACTTCGTACAAGCCGAGCGGGGTCCGTGACGAGTATGACGCGGCCTACGACCGTTGGCTGCCCGAGAGGCATCCGACCGCGGAAGGTCGCCTTCGCGCAACGGATGAATCTTCGTCGGCGCGCGACTATTATCGGGTTGCGTGGCGTTGCATGATGCGCGTTGATCGTGAGCGAAGCTTGATACCAGCCATGATCCCGCCAGGGCCCGCACACGTCGACGGCATATTTTCGGCTGGCTTGCCTGGATCCCCGCTCCAGGACCTCGTTGTCCTCGCTGCCGGATTCCATTCACTGGTTTCGGACTTTATTGTCCGCGCGGCCCCGAAGTCCACAATTAGAGCCAGCACCGCAGTCCGCCTGCCACGAATCGAACCCGGCGCACTTGCGCCCGAGTTGACCTTGAGAACTTTGCGCCTGAACTGCCTCACAGGGGCCTACGGCGAACTGTGGGCCGAATGCTACGACGAAGCGTTCGGCGACGACTCGTGGACCGGCCTTCCGGAGCGCACGGGCTGGGTGGACCTCGGCGACGTCGGCCCAGAGTGGACGCCGGAGACGCCGCTGCGCCGCGCGGAGGACCGCCGCCAGGCGCTCCTGGAGATCGATGCCCTGGTGGCCCTGTCGCTGGGTCTGACAGCGGACGAGCTGTGCACGATCTACCGCACCCAGTTCCCGGTCCTGTACGGCTATGACCGCAACCGCGACCACTACGACGAGAACGGCCGCCTAGTCCCGAACAGCGTCCTGACCACCTGGCGCAAGAAGGGCGGCAACGACGGCCACTTCACGGACGACGAGCTCACCGCCGTCCACCCGGGCAGCGGCGTCGCCTACACCTACGAGCTCCCCTTCCAGACCCTCGACCGTGAGGCACACATGCGCCAGGCCTACGCCGTGTTCGAGGCACGCCTGAACGAGAAAGAGTCGAAGTGACCGAGAACCCCGGCAGCGTCACTCCCCCGCCGCACCGGCCGCCCCCGTCGCCGCAGCAGCTCACGCCCCCGGCCACCGGGTATGCGCCGTCGGCGTCGTCCCCGGTGCCGCCGCCCCCGCCCGGTTACGGAACCCCCTCGTCCGCACTGCCTCCGCCGGTCCCGGGAACGGGAGCCTCCGGGCAGTACCCGTACCAGGCTGCAGCCCCGGTCCAGCCCGACCATCCCGTCTCGCAGGGTCAGCTCGCGCGGCCTGACAAGTCGATCGCCGTGACATACGTGCTCTGGTTCTTCCTCGGCGTCTTCGGCGTGCACCACTTCTACCTCGGCAAGATCGGGCGGGGCGTGGGATACGTCTTCACCGTCGGATTGTTCCTCGTGGGCTGGTTCATCGATCTGTTCACGCTTCCCGCTCAGGTCAGACAGATCAACACGATGCGCCAGGCGGGCCTCCGGTGACCCAGGCCATCGCCGACTGGTACGCCGACCCATCGGGCCGCCACGAGCTCCGCTACTGGGACGGTGTCCAGTGGACCCACCACGTCTCGTCCGGCGGACGCCCGGGCATCGACCGTCCCACGGCGCCAGCCTCCCCCGCCGCCGCCGCCACCACGGCGGGCGGCGCGACCGGCGGCAGCAAGAACATTCGTCGTCAGGCCGAAGGAGCGGGCGCCGTCGACTCGGGGGCGGGCCCGTCGTCCGCCATCTCCGTGGACTCGCTGTTCACGGAGCAGGTGCTGGTCGTCAACCAGAAGGCCAAGCTCTACGAGGTCAAGGCGGAGTACACCGTCTACGACCAGCACGGGAGACGCATCGGTGGCGTGCGCGAAGTCGGGCGCAACCTGGCGACGAAGATGCTGAGCTCGGGCAACCAGTCCCGAACGGTCCGGCTCCAGGTCGTGGATCTCGCCGGCAACGTCCGCCTCATGATCACCCGCCCCTCGTCGGCCTGGAAGTCCACGGTGAACGTGGTGCGCGGTGATGGCGGTGCGGTCGGCCAGGTCGTCCAGAAGACCCTCGGGCTGGTCGGCAAGGTCCGCTTCGACCTGGTCGTGGGTCGCGAGGTGGTCGGATCGATCAACGCCGAGAGCTGGGGAGTCTGGGACTTCAGCGTTCAGGACGCCGAAGGCGGCGAGCTCGCTCGCATCACGCGGACCTGGGGCGGCTTCAAGGAGCGCTTCACCAGCGCCGACAACTACGTCGTGCAGATCCACCGGCCGCTTGAGGAACCGCTCCGGTCCCTCGTCGTCGCGGCCGCGCTCGCCGTCGACACCGCGCTCCAGCAGAAGACCGGCGAACGGCGGAGCCGTCGATGACACGGACGGTGCTTACCGACGAGCAGGTGGTCGAGGTCCGCGAACGGTACGCGGCGGGCGCGAGGCAGGTCGACCTCGCCGCTGAGTTCGGCATCAGCCAGAACGCGGTGTCGAGCATCGTCGTCGGCCGTTCCCGACTGGCTGCCGGCGGGCCGATCTCACCGGGGAAGGCGCGCAAGCTGACCCCGGAGGACGTGCTCGCGATCCGCGAGGCAGCCGCTGCCGGCACGCCTTTCGGCGACCTGACGACCCGGTACGGCGTCAGCCCGCAGATGATCACCAACGTGGCCACGGGGCGCGCGTTCGCCGACCTCGGCGGTCCACGCACGCAGCCACGGCCCGTCCGAGCCGCCCACCTGACCGCCGAGCAGCACGCTGAGATTCGCAGACGCGTCGCGGCCGGCGACAAGCGGCCGGACATCGCCGCTGCATTCGGGATCTCGCGGTGGACGGTCGACTCGGTCATGCGGTCGAAGAACATGGAACGGGAGCCCGCCGGCCGACGGTACGACCGCGACGATGTCCGCCGCATGCGGACCCTCTACAGCGAGGGCAGGTCCCAGGAGTCCATCGCCCGCGAGTTCGAGTGCGACCAGCAGATGGTGTCGCAGATCGTCCGTGGCCTGATGTACCGGAGCTTCGGTGGCCCGATCGCCGAGGCGGCGCGGCGTCGGCTGACGCACGACGAGGTCCGTGCCATCCGCGCGGCTTACGCCGCGGGTACCGACCTGGACGAACTGGCCACGAGACACGACCTCGACCGCGTCGTCGTGAAGCACGTCGTCACCGGCAAGACCTATCCGTCGACGCGCTGACGCCCGTCATTGTCCGAACGGCCACGTGTCGTCAGGCCGTGTGCTGCCCTCCACCTGTGACAGCCCGTTCGACAGCGACGGCATCGAACGGCAACACCGTCCAGCCTGCCGCCTGAAGCTCCGCGTGCTCGTCCGGCGAGGAGCTGTCGGGCAGCACGACCAGGTGTTGGGCGGGCCAGCACAGAGAGACAGGGATGCCGTCGGCGATCTCGTCGCCCACCACCGGCACCGGCACCACACCCGAGTCCGCGAGCGCCCGCAGCAACACCGTCTCGTCGTCATCAGCCGCACGCATGGCGTCAGCCCACTCCTCGGGGAGGTCCGCTGTGGCAGCCTGCTGCTCGTGCTCGGCCGCGATCACCGTCGCGAACGTCTCGGCGGTGGACTCGTCCATCCAGTAGGAGCTCGGATCGCCGGGGATGAACCGGGACGGCATCACGTGCCCGAATCGGCGCGCTGCCCGGTCCGTGAACGCGAGCGCACCCGCGACGCTGCGGGTGTTCGGCAGTCCGACACTCTCGGCGAGGACCGGAGCAGGGATCGGTTCCGGTGCCCGCTCGGTCAGAGCGGCGAAGATGCGTCGCGCATTGTCACCGATCTCCGACCAGTAGGCCGCGGCGTCGTCGATGTCGGTCTCCGGGTCCCACCGGTCCACGACCCCGTCCGCCTCCGCTGTCACGGGCTCCGGACGGTAGAGCTGCCGCACGTCGGCGAGCCGGCGTCCGTCTTCGAGGGTCCAGAACGTCCAGCCGTTCGTGACCGCACCCTTGACGTGCCGACCGGCGCTCGACGGGCTCGAGAACGTCGTGTCGCCCACCCTGAGCCCGCCGTCATCGGTGATGACGGCCGGCGTCTGGTCCCACGCCCCGGGACGCGGCGCGACCGTCGTTCCCGGGACGAGGTGCCCTGCCCGGACAAGATCGCCGACGCTGATGCTCGTCTGCCCGCTCGTCCGGGCGTCGGTCACCTCGCCGCTGTGCCCTTCCGGCACCGGCCATACGGTGAGCATGCCGTCGAGCAGCACCTGCGTACGGATGTCGATCCGCTGCTCGTCCCATTCGTCGCCCGCCGCGGCGAGCAGGCGGCTGTTCAGCAGGAGCACGTCGTGCTGCGCGATCTTCGTCCGCTTCCCCCCGCGTCCTGGCCATGCGGCGTTCGACGCCGACGAGTTCAGCTTGGATGTCAGCAGGGTGAGGTTGCCCAGGCGGTGCACGTGTGCGTTGCGATCGATCTCCGCCTCGAGACCGTCGACAGGCCACTTCTTCTCCCACGACTGGGGGAGCACGTGCTCGATCGGGTACGTCCCACGCACCACCTGCTGGGCGTCGTACTCCGCACGCAAGCCGCCCTCGGCCGCCTCGAGCAGCATCCGCAACCTCGAACGGGAGAACCGTCGATAGACACGTTCCTCCGTCAGCGACTGTCGGATCTCCGCGTCGCCGGGCCAGTACGTGGACGACACCCGGAACGACCTCAACGTGGCCTCGACGCGCTGTATCAGTTCGTCCGCGGGGACACCCTGCGTCGCGCGGAGCAGGTCGGCGACCGCGCGCCCCAGCGAGCTGGTGACGAGGTGCAGCATCGTGCGACGTACCAGCCAGCTCTCCACGCGCTGCACGACACCGTCGATCACGTCCTGCGGCAGCGGCGTGCCCGGCTGGTGGAGGCGCAGAAGGATCGGCGTCAACGACTCCGACCCGATGGCCCGCATCCGGTACATGCACATCTGCACCGGGTCGAGGGTGCGGTGCGGGTCGGCGGCAGCCCGCGTCCAGTCCTCGTAGAGCTCGGCCTGGGACCGCATGTCCGTCAGGACGTCGAGCATCGGGCGCCCGGCCTCGTGCTCCATGTAGTGCTTGAAGCGCGAGAACGTCGCGCGGGGGCGGACCTCCTCGGCGACGGTCGCCGCGAGCCACTGGTTGAGGAACAGCGCCGCGTGCGTCGTGGTGGTCCGCCCGTAGGCGATCTCCGTCTCCCAGAACTTGGTGTCGAACGGCCAGACCTGCGAGTACGCCGCCCGGGCATCGGCGCCTTCCTTGGACAGGCGCTGGAACACGAGGTTCTTCACCAGGTCAGCGGCGGTCAGCGGTGTCCCGCGGGCGTTCAGCGTCTCGAAGATCGCCTGCGAGTCCTCGCTCGCCTGCAGGTCGATCACCACGAGCTGAAGGCCGTGGGACAGCACACCCGCAAGGACGTCCGCACGCCTCTCGACGACCGCGGGCGTCGGAACACCGCCGTCGTGGTCGGGGAGGTCGAGCCACTGCGCGACCTGGCGGACGAAGTACCCGTGCGCCATGGCGACGCGCGATGACGCATGCGTCAGGTTCTCGTGCGCCACCGGCAGCTCGGCGTTCATGACCTCCTCGAACGCGGCCCTGTCCCTGTTCGTGTGCCGCACCTTGAGCCGGTCCGCCTCGTCCACCACGAACGCCGGCGCGTTGTGCGTCAACGCCCCGAGCTGCTCAGCAAAACGGTCCATGCCTCGTTCCTCGAAGACGGCTCCGGCGGCGTCCATGAGGAGCTGCAGGGTCGTCAGCCGCTGCTGGCCGTCGATGACGTTCCGCACCGCCAGGTTGCCCATCGGAGTCTCCGAGGCCTGCATGACGATCGCGCCGAGAAAGTGCGTCGCCCCGTAGCCGGTGGGCTCCTGCCGGAGCGTCGCGAGCCGCACGACGTCCTGCCACAACGGCTCCCATTGCTCTTCCTCCTCCCACACGTAGGGCCGCTGGAAGAGCGGCACCACGATCTGCTGGGGCTGGATGAAGATCGCCTGGGGAGTGCGAACGTTGGTGTCCACGCCGGGTCTCGTCTCCTGTCGACACAAGTGCGGCCGTTCGATCACGGGACCGCGTCCTGCCGTGCAAGGCTACCGATCCGTGCCACGGGCGGGGCACCGGTGTCGGGTGATGTCCACGTCGACCAGGGACGATGTCGGTGCCAACCGGTACTCCTTGAGCATTCCCATCGCGACGACGCAGCAGGAGAGACAGTGGCCACCGCTCACGTTCCACGGACGTCCCCGCTCCACCTTCAGGTTCGCGAAGCGCTCGAGCGCGAGATCGAGGCGACCATGTGCCGCCTCACCGAGGATCGCGTGGGCGCGATCGTCGACGAGGTGCTCGATCGATCCGCGCACGATGGGGACACGTCGTCGCCCGCCTCGCAGTTCGAAGGATTCGTCAACAGCGTGACGATCGAAGGGGTGCGATCGTTCGGGCCGCCCGAGACCTTTTGCCTTTCCCGGGGTCTCACCCTCGTGTTCGGCCCCAACGGCGTGGGCAAGACGAGCATCACCGACGCGCTGGAACTCTTCGAGCACGGGGAGACCTCCCGCCAGCTCCGCGGCGGCCAGGAGACGTCCGACAAGACCCACGTGCCACACCTCCGGTCAGACGGCGAACGTGGCGCCGCTCCCCACGTCGTCCTGACGTGGTGCACGAGCCGAGACGCCGACGACGTCCAGACGCAGCGCTGGGAGTGGGGCGATCCGGGGCACCTCTCACGGGAGGTGCCGCTCGCGATCGTCGCACGGCGGACGATCCGTCAGCCCTTCGACGCCAAGGCCGGTGAACGCATCGAACAGCTCGGCCGCGCGGCGGGGCTCGAAACCGTCGCCGAATGGAGCGCGGCGGCGAACGAATTGCCGAAGATGGCGACGGAACACGCGCCGCTCACTCAATCGCTGGAGTCGTTCGTCCCCGACCTGCTGCGCGACGTCGACAAGGACGCCACCCTGCTCGACGTCGAGGCGCTCACCGGCCACATCCGGCGCTCGTACGTCGAGACCGCTCGCCGCAAGCACCCCTCCTTCGGGGCGCTTCCGGAGGCCCCGGCCACGCCGGAGGCTCCCGAGCCGCACCATCTGCGTGAGTTGGCGGAGAAGGTCAGCGATGCCAAGGAACGGATCCAGGCGATTCCCCAGAGCGATGCCGCGGACCTCGTCCCGCTCATGCTGAAGTATCTCGAGGTGGCACAGGTCGAGGAGACCTGTCCCACCTGCGCCGACGGCACCTTCACCGCGAGTCGCAGGCAGGAGATCGACGACCTGCTCGCCCTGCACACAGCCCGGCGCAAGGCGGAGGAGCATCTTGCCGGCGCACGCGGCCGTCTCACAGGCGAGGCCACCTCGCTCCTCGGGCGGCTCGGATGCGCGACCGTCGCCCCGCACCTCGCCGACGGCGTCGAGCACGACGACGCGCTCGTCATGGCGTGGACCGAGGTCGTTCGCACGCACACGGAGTGGACGTCCGCACAGGACGACGCGCGGTCCGCGCTCGGCCGTGTCCGACAGGAACCGGGCGACGCAGTGGCCGCGCGGCGTGCAGTCGAGACGATCGATGCGCTCGCGCAGATCGCGGAGGAGTGCGGAGATGCCGCGCGCGCATGGCAAGAGGCGGAGGTGTCGTTCCGAACGACTGAGCAGCACGAGCACGACGACGTGGCCCGACGCGCACGCATCATCGATGGCCGCGAGGACGAGCTCGCCCGCGCGGTGCTCGAACGACGGCGCGCCGATCTCCTTGCGAAGACGATCAAGAAGGCGGTCGCCCACCTCAAGTCCCGGACCACCGCACACTTCGATGCAGAGATCGACGTGCTCGAGTCCTCGATCCGCGAGTGGACCACGATCCTCAGCCCGCCGGACACGCCAGCCGTCGAGCTGAGGGCCACGCCACCCCGAGGGCGGGGCACGTCTCCCACCCTGACGTACTCGGCGGGGTCGGAGGACCACCACGTCAGCGGCCGGTACTCCGACTCGCAGCTGGAGACGCTCGGCATGGCGATCCGGCTCGCCCGCGCCGAGCGCGAACAGCCGGGCGGGCTCGTCGTGCTGGACGATCCGTCCGACGTCCTCGACGAGGACACCACCCGGCAGCTCGTGACCGACGGCCTCGACCGCCTGCTCACGCGGGGCCACCAGGTCCTCGTCCTCACGCACGACAGGGCTCTGACACGCGCCGTGTGGGCACGGATCGGTGACTTTGCCGACCCGGTCGAGCACCACCTCGTCGAGACCGCCAGGCACGGCGAGGACCGCGTTGCACGGTTCGCCGCTCGTGACCTGGCCGGAATCCTCGCGCGCCTCGAGGAGGTCCTCGACGACGGACAGGACCGCCACGGGCCGTTCGACGACTGGCAGACCTGGCGCGTCAACGCCGCCGGCAACCTCCTGCGGCAGGCGATCGAGGCAACTCTGGCCGAGGTCGAGCAAGTGTTCGACAGCGTCATCTCCGGCCGCCCAGCGGCATGGAAGGATGCCGACTCCCTCACGAGGCGTTGGGAACGGATGCGCGAAGACCTCGAGAAGAGACATTCGGAGCTGGAACGGTGCGAGAGCGGCCGTTGCCGCACCGGCCTGGGCGACCTGAACACCCTGATGAACCAGGTCGCCGACATCTATTCAATGGGTATCAACGAGGCGAGCCACCCGGACGTCGTCCTCCCAACCCTCCGGGCGGTCCGCTTGCGGAAGGCAGCCCTTGCGAAGGTCGCTAGCTTGCTCAGACCGAGCAGCGGGGTGCACGCCGACCGTCACCTCACCTGCAAGGCTGCCGTTGCCCTCAGCCACGCAGCAGGGTGCGCTGGGGGCCCCGGCATCGACACCGGCTCCCTCGCGGAGGCCTCGTGACCGACCACCGTTGCGCGCCCGCTTCGACCCGGCGGTAATGGACGATCTAGACGATGCTCGCGATGGTCTGCCGAACCTGCTGCTCCTCAGGGCGCCGACACCATGGCGAAGGCCGACAGGATCCCGGCAGCGTAGGCGGCCGAGCAGTACGCAGGTTCGACCGAACTCGCGGCATTTCTCTCCCACAACGCGCCCGCTGATCGTCGGCGACGCACCCGTGGCGGTCACCAGCATCGACGACAGCCTGGCGGAGTCGGGGATCAGCGACTAGGCCGACACGGTGCCCGCGGAGCTTTAGATGGGGCTTCGGCGGAATCGAGGCGATCTTCACCCTCTTGCTCAGTGCCGAACGACGACGTCTCGGCCCGGATCCCGAGGTACTCGATATCTCGATCGTATGGAGGTCGCGGCGATCGAGAAGACCGTCCTGTGGCGAGTCGAGTACCGGGTGAACATGCGCGACGCGCACGCGGACGACGATTCCTCCGATCGCGACGTGTTCTGTGTCCGCGCGGCCTACGCGGTGTGCTCGCCCCGGACGTCGAGCTCGAGGACCAGGGAACCCTCGTCAGGATTCTCTGGCCGCACGCCCGAGCCGAACTGGTTGCGCAGGCGCCGCCCGTCGCGGGTGAGGGCCTCAACCTTCCGACGGACCTGGACGTCACGGCCTCTGTGCCCGTTGCCACACCGGTGGTCCGGCGCATCCAGCCTGAGCCGGGCTGCGCCGCGTGATCCTAGGCATCGTCACCTTCCACGTTCTTCCAGAAGTCGTCGTCGATGACAATCGGCGAGTCCTCTGCTCCGGAGTCGGACGACGCGCCGAAACGCTCGACGACGGGGATGTCCCCGGCGTCCGCAAGGTCGGGATACTTCGCCAGCAGGAAGCGCCGCCGGTAGGCGATGTCAGCTGAGTCGACGACTGCCTCCAGCGTGGACCAGTTCATGGTTGCTCCGACGATGACTCCAGCCACCGGCAGCAGTTTCCCCAGGGACCGCTTCGTGAATCGAAGGGACAACCGAGCGGCGATCTCCTTCGCGACCTTGACCAGGAATGACTCGCCGAGCTTCTGCCAGGTCGCGCCCCGCATGAGGAGCTGCGTCAGCCGCGCGATGTCTCGGAACGCTGCCTCCTTCGCGACGGTCGAGCTCGCGGTACCGAGGTTGATCACGGAGTTGACGAAGATCTTCTCCTCCGGTCGCTCCGGGTCGTACCCGTACGAAAGCGCCACGGCACCGACTGCTCGCGAGGCGAGACCGATGACGACCGCGACGTCCGCGGCCATCGAACCGACGACGACGGCCCCGCCTGGACCGGATGTCACGCCTGATCCGACACCGACCTCGCCGCCGGTGATGGCCAGTCCTGTCGCTGCGCCGGACGTTGCTCCGAGGCCGGCATACATCAGGTCCAGGTTCCTCCTCCTGACTCGGTCCACCTGCTTCAGGTCGAGGGACCGGACGTCACTCAACGTCTCGATGGGATGACCGCATTTCACGTGCTTCGCCACGACACCGTCGGGGGTAAGACCGAGGCGACTGACGCGAGCTACTGTCTTTCCGGCGGACTCCAGTGCCTCGCCCGCCCAGTCCGCGGATCGCTTTCGCAGGTCCTCCGGGATGGTGTCCTTGGCTCGCTTAGCGGCGTCCTTGACCGAGGACCCTGCCTTGACGAGGTGCGGTGATCGGCGGGCGACCTCTGCAGCCCTGCCTGCGACTGCTCGCGCCGCGTCCGCGGACTTCTCCTCGATGAACCGGCTGGCCTTCCGGGTCGGCCGGGCCTTGCCATCGACGAGGTCGTTCCATGCCTGCATCTCGTACTCGGTCGGCTGTCCCACGCGCCGATGCTGACAGACGACCCACGTGGTCGGTGCCGCGCTGTGCCGATTTCACCCTCCCGGGAGTTGCTGTCATTTCAACGATTCCGCGCCCGAGGTGCTGGCGACTCCGGCAAGTTGCCCCGGGAGTCTGAAACGATGCCCACGTGAGTGAGCTCCTCCCGGTGTCCCAGGCCGAATCACTGCGCGCCGCGCTGCTGGAGTACCTGGGCACGACGTTCGCCCTGGCGGACGCGAGCACGCGGGCGTCGCTGGAGGACTTCCTTCAGTCCCCGGAGACGGGGCTGTTCCGCGGTCCGTACGTGCGGCTTCGCCTCCCGTTCCGCCCGGCCGAGGACGGCTGGCGAGACTCGCTCGACTGGTACGGCGGCTACCCGAGCCCGTACGGGCACCAGGCGGCGGCGTTCCGGCGGCTGTCGTCCCTCGCCCCGGACGGCGGGATGCGTCGCCCGCAGCCGACGCTGGTGACGACGGGCACCGGCTCGGGCAAGACCGAGTCGTTCCTCTACCCGATCCTCGACCACGTGCTGCGTGCGCGGCACGCGGGCCTGGGTGGCATCAAGGCCGTCATCCTCTACCCGATGAACGCGCTGGCGAACGACCAGGCCAAGCGGCTCACCGAGCTCCTGACCTCAAGGCCCGAGCTGGGCGGGGTCACCGCCGCCCTGTACACGGGCGAGCAGGGCCCGACCCGCACGAAGGTCACGTCGGCCGGCCTGATCAACGACCGCGCAGTCATCCGGGACAGCCCGCCCGACATCCTGCTCACCAACTACAAGATGCTCGACCAGCTGCTCCTGCGCCGCGACGACGCGAAGCTGTGGTCAGCGAGCGCCCGGTCGCTGCAGTACCTGGTGCTGGACGAGTTCCACACCTACGACGGCGCGCAGGGCACGGACGTCGCGATGCTGATCCGTCGTCTGGGGCTCGCGCTGAAGGCGCACTGGCCCTCCGACCCGGCAGCGCTCGCGGAGGCCGGTTTCACCGACGCCGACGTCGCCCGCCCGCTGGGGATCGTCGCGCCGGTGGCGACCTCGGCGACCCTGGGCGACAAGGGCGACCCGTCGGCGATGCTGGAGTTCGCGCGCACGGTGTTCGGCGAGGAGTTCCCCGCCGAGTCCGTGGTGACGGAGTCGCGACTGCCGCTCGCCGAGTGGGTGGGCGACGCCGGCGCCCGCGCCGAGGCCCGCGGCCTGCGGCCGGTCGAGGTGGACGACGTCGTCGCCCGCGACCTGCTCGCCGAGCTGGCCATGAGCGACCCCACGGACCCCGACGCGACCACCAGCGTCGTGCTGTCCCACCTGTTCCGCGAGAGCACTGACGAGACCGGGTACGTGGACCCGACCGCCCCCCGCCCCGATCTGTCCGGCGACACGGCGGACGACCTGTTGACCCTCGCCAAGGCGCACCCCCTCGTCTCCGGCGACCTGGGCCTGGTCCGGCTCACGACGCAGGCGGTGGACCTCGCAGACCTCGTCGACGGCGTGTTCCCTGTCTCGTCCGACCCCACCTGGCCGGCGCGCGCCGAGGGGACGCTCACCGCGGTCCTGTCCGCGCTGTCCCACCTGCGCAAGGTCACCGGGCGCGGCGCGCTGTCGGTGGACGTGCACCTGTGGACGCGCGAGCTCACGCGTCTCAACCGCACGACGGCGGGAGCGGCCCAGTTCCGCTGGCAGGACGAGGGCGTCGTCGTGCAGGACGCCGACGGCGAGGACAGCGACGCCGGGACGCTCACGTTCCCGGCGGTGTACTGCCGGCACTGCGGCCGCTCCGGCTGGGGCGTCGCGCTCGCGCCGACCGGGACCGACCTGGACACCCACGACAACGACATCCGCGGGCGCCACCTGCGTTCGGACGACCGCTTCCGGGCGCTGGTGCACGCGCCGGTCGAGGGCGAGCGCGCCGAGGAGGGCGAGAAGGTCGACGGCCTCTGGTGGTTCCTCGTCGGGCAGCGCCGCCTCGTGTCGACGCCGCCCGACGGCGACGAAGCCGAGGAGGGCGTGCTGCCCGTTCTCACGCACCCGATGGACGACGCCGGCGGCAAGCCGTCCAAGGACGACGACTGCCCGTCGTGCGGTCAGAAGGACGGTATCCGCTTCCTCGGGTCCGCGATCGCGACCCTGCTGTCCGTGTCGCTGTCCAGCTTGTTCGGTACGGCCGGGCTCGACGCCGCGGAGAAGAAGGCGCTCGTCTTCACCGACTCCGTGCAGGACGCCGCGCACCGCGCCGGGTTCGTCCAGTCGCGCTCGCACGTGCTGACGTTGCGCGCCGTGCTGCGGCACGCCGTCGGGGACGAGCCCGTCGATCTCGACTCCCTCGTCGACCGCGTGGTCGCCGACGCCGGCGACGACGACCGCAAGCGGTACCGGTTGCTCCCGCCGGACCTTGCCGAGCGCGAGAAGTTCGCACCCTTCTGGCAGGCCGAGACCTGGGCGAAGGTCCACCACACCGTGCGCCGAAGGGTGCGTCGTCGTCTGCTCCTCGACGTCCTCCTGGAGCACGGCCTCCGCTCCGCCGTCGGGCGCACCCTCGAGGCAACGGGCACTCTCGTCGCCGAGGTCCGGGCCGAGCCCGAGCTCCTGGTCACGGCGGCACGCTCCGCCCTGGACGAGGCGGACCGGCAGGGCGTGCTCGACGGCTTCGAGCCGACCGAGGCCGACCTGCGCGCCTGGGTCCGCGGGGTGCTGGAGCACATGCGCGCCCGCGGTGCGATCGAGCACGAGTGGTTCCAGAAGTTCCGCGAGGAGGACGGCAACCGGTGGTGGATCACCGGCGGCCGCCGCCGCCACGACGGCATGCCCGGGTTCGGCAAGGGCACCAGCGCACCGGGCTACCCGCGCGTCGGCGGCGCCGCCGTCACCGGGGCGGGGGCGAAGAACACCGGGGACGACCTGGAGCCCGTCGGGTCCCCCCGCGGCTGGTACGCCGCGTGGACGCACAAGTGCCTGCACGTCGACAAGACGGAAGCCGCGACCTTCGCCCGCCTGCTCCTCAAGCAGCTCGCGCGGCTCGACGTCGTCGGCACCCTCCTGTCCTCGTCCGGCGCCACCACCTACCACCTCGCCCCGCGCGACGTGGTCATCCAGGCCACGACCGTGGCCGCCCTCGACGCCGGCGACCTGTGCCTCGAGTGCACGGACTGCGGCACCACCGTCCCCGCGACGACGACCGTCGTCGACCAGCTCGACGGCGCCCCCTGCCTCGTCGCACGCTGCACCGGACGCCTGCGACGTCACGCCGTCACGGACAACTTCTACCGCCGCATGTACGAGGACTCCGACCCCGCACGCGTCGTCGCCCGCGAGCACACCAGCATGCTGGAGGACGAGGTCCGGCTCGCCTACGAGAACGCCTTCAAGGCGACGCGGCCCGCGCCGGACGCCCCCAACGTCCTCGTCGCCACCCCGACGCTCGAGATGGGCATCGACATCGGCGACCTGTCCGCCGTCGTGCTCTCGTCCCTGCCGCGCACCGTGGCGTCGTACCTGCAGCGCGTGGGGCGGGCAGGCCGACTCACCGGCAACGCGCTCGCGCTCGCGTTCGTCACCGCGCGCGGCGACCAGCTCCCGCGGTTCACCGATCCGGGGAGCGTCATCAACGGCGCCGTCCGCCCGCCGGCCACCTATCTCGACGCCGAGGAGATCCTGCGCCGCCAGTACGTCGCGTCGATCGCCGACGAGCTCGCCCGCCGCCCGGACGCCCCGCACCCGCGCACGGCCTCCGACGCGCTCGGCAGCAGCGAGCCGGGCTCGTACCTCGGCACGCTGCTCGCGCTGTCCGAGGCCGAGGGCACCGCCCTGCTCGACCGGTTCCTCGCCGGGTTCGGCGAGGTCTCGGAGGCGGTCAAGGACGGTCTGCGCGCCTGGGCGCTCCCGTCCGTGGACTCGACCGGCGACCCCGTCCCCTCCGAGCTGGCACGGCGGGCCCACCTCGCCTCGCAGGCATGGCGGGCCCGGATGGAGACGCTCGCGTACCGGGAGAAGGAGATCCAGACCGCGATCAACGCCGCGGACGGACTGCGCGTCAAGGCCGAGTCGCCCGCCGCGACCAGCGAGGACGAGCGCGCGCTGCGCACCGCTCAGGCCGCGTTCAAGCTCACGCAGCACCAGAAGGCCCAGGCATCGTCGGAGCACTGGGTCGGCGTCCTGGAGGAGCACGGCCTGCTGCCCAACTACACGCTGCTCGACGACTCCGTGTCCCTCGAGGTCGCGCTGTCCTGGATGGACCCCGACTCCCAGAAGTTCCACACCGAGCACATGGAGCTGGGCCGCGGGTCCGCGCAGGCGCTGCGGGACTTCGCGCCCGGCTCCACCTTCTACGCGCGCGGGTACGCCATCGCCATCGACGCCCTGGACCTCGGGCGCGACGACGACGCGGTGCGCATGTGGGCGTGCTGCCCTCGCTGCGGATACACCGCCGACGTCACCGTCGCGGACGCCCCCGGGGCCACGGCCGCACCGGTCGTGTGCCCCCGCTGCGGCGACGCCGGGATCGCCGACGTCGCGCAGCGGGTCGAGGTGGTCGAGCTGCGACGCGTGTCCTCCGTCATCCGGCGCGAGGAGGCGGCGATCGACGACCGCAGCGACGAGCGCGAACGGGAACGCTTCACCATCCGCACCCTCGCGGACGTCGACCCCGACGCGGTCACGCGGCAGTGGTTCGTGAAGGACTACGGGTTCGGCGCCCGCTACCAGCGTCAGATGACGATCCGGTGGCTCAACCTCGGCAAGGCGTCGGCGCAGGGGGCCACGGTCGAGCTCGCGGGGCAGCCGCACGACGTCGCGATGTTCCGCGTCTGCGAGCAGTGCGGCAAGCTCGACTCGTCCACCGGCGCCAACCGTGCCTCCGAGCACCGTCCCTGGTGCCCTCTGCGCAAGGCCGACCAGGAGAAGGTCCGCACCGTGGCGCTGTCGCGCTCGCTCACCACCGAGGGCCTCGTGCTGCGGCTGCCGGAGTCCGTCACCCTCGGCGACGACTTCTCCCTGCCGTCACTGCGCGCCGCGCTGCTTCTCGCCCTGCGCATCCGGATCGGCGGCGACCCCGACCACCTGGAGGTCACGGACGTCGTCGATCCCAGCCCCGCGGCGGGCAGCCCCGCCGAGGCGCTGCTGCTCCACGACGTCGTACGCGGCGGCACGGGCTACCTCGCCGAGCTCGCCGACCACGAGGCCGTGTGGTCGATGCTGCGCGACGCCTGGCAGCACCTCGAGCGGTGCCGCTGCCAGCAGGACGGGAAGCTCGCCTGCGAGCGCTGCCTGCTCCCCCACGCCGCGCCCCAGCACGTGGAGCACGTCTCACGCGCCTCCGCCGCGCGCCACCTGCGCGCCATCCTGCTCGGCCGATCGCAGGTCGACGCGGACGAGGCGGTCCCTGCCACGAGCCCCTGGTCCGTGACCGTGGACGAGCCGATCGTCGCCGACCCCGAGACCCACATCGAGCTGCTCTTCCGCAAGGTGCTCCGCACGCGGCTCGAGACGATGGGCGCGACCATCACCGAGAAGCCCGGTCCGCACGGCAACACGTGGTCGATCACCATGCCGGGCGGCGCGAACTGGCGGCTCGAGCCGCAGGTGCTCGTCGGCCAGGCCAGCACCAAGCCCGACTTCGTGCTTCGCAGCGACCGCCCCGACGTCCCCCCGACGGCGATCTACACCGACGGCTGGCAGTTCCACGCCTCCCCCGCCGTGAACCGGGTCGGCGACGACGCCACCAAGCGGCAGGCGCTGCGCGACCTCGGCTATCAGGTGCTGGCCTTCACGTGGGAGGACCTCGATGGTGGGAAGTCCACCACGGTGGACGTTCCCTGGCTGCACCCGCTGGCCACCGCCGCCGTGCTGAGCGACGCCAAGGACACCTTGTCACCCGCCACCGTCGGCCTGGTGGCCAGGCCGCCGATCGACCTGCTGCTCGACTGGATTCAGCGCCCCGACCCGAACGGGCGCGGACAGCTCGCCCGCTGGATGCCCTTGCTCGTCGCCCCGTCGCTCATCGGTGGCGTCATCTCCACCGAGGTCGGGATCGACCGGATCGCCCTGGACGTGCTCGACGGCGGCACCCTGCCGAGCGGCACGAAGTTCGGCGGGGCCTGGCACCAGGGCACCGTCGCGATCGGCGTCCGCGAGTTCACGCCGGGCACCTACGAGATCGCCGTCGTCCTCGACGACTCGGCCGAGGCCCTCGGCCACGAGCAGAAGACTGCGTGGCGCGAATGGCTGCGGCTGTCGAACCTGCTCAACTTCCGTGACGACCTGCCCGTGCGGATCACGACCCGCTCACTGGTCACCGGCCTTGCGGCGACGACCGCGCAGCCGTCGGCGGCAGAGGCCGAGGAGGCGAGCCGGATCGAGACGGCGCTCAGGAGCGCGCTCGACGCCCACCCGGCGTGGCAGGAGGTGGATGCGCTCGCCACCGAGGCGGAGCACGCCCTGTTGGTCGAGATTCTCGATGTCGCCCAGCTCGGGGTCGCCGCCCCGACGATCGGCGACGAGGTCGGCGACGGCGTGCCGCTCTCCCTGTCGTGGCCCGCCCTTAAGGTGACCGTGCGGTCCGACGACCTCGACGAGGCGACGGTCGGGCTCCTCGTCGCCGAGGGCTGGACCGTGCTCGACCCCGACGCCGCTGCCATCCGTGCAGCGCTGACCCGCTGACCCGGAGGAAGCACCACCGATGCCGCAGATCATCCTCGGCCCCTTGTTCGGCAAGCTCGACGGCGCCGTGCGCAAGGCCGCGTTCGCCTTCCTCGAAAAGCTGCAGGACGACGACACCGCTCCCGGCCTCCACATCGAGCCGATCAACGGTTCCGCCGACTCTCGCATCCGCACGGGCCGCGTCAACGACTTCTGGCGCGCCGTGCTGGTCAAGATCCAGGGCCAGGCCGCCGAGGCGCACTACGTCTACCTCGGGACCTACCCGCACGACGAGGCGATCACCTACGCCAAGAACGCCGTCGTGCGCATCAACCCGCGCAACGGCATCGCCGAGCTGGTCAAGGCGGACCAGGTCGCGACTCCGCCCGTGTACGAGCACGTCTCCGACCTCGCCGCCAAGCCCAAGCCCGACGACGTCGACCTGCGGACCTACCCCCTGCTGCAGACGCAGGGGATCACCGTCGCCGACCTCATCGACCTCGGCATCGACACGGACACGGCCACCGAGGCGTCGTTCGCCGAGACCGAGGACCAGATGCTGGCGGTGGCGCAGCTGGCGCCCGCTGCCTGGCAGGGCGACGCGCTGCTGGACCTCTCGATCGGCACCGGCCTCGCGGCGGTCAAGGAGAAGCTGGGGCTGACCCCTCCCCCGATCACACCGGACTCCCGGAGCGACGAGCAGCTCCTCACCGCCCTCAAGCAGCCCGCCGCCCAGATGGACTTCGCCTTCATCGAGGACGATGCCGCGCTGCGCGCCGCCATCGAGGACGACAACTTCGGCCGGTGGCGCGTGTTCCTGCACCCCGAGCAGCGTGACTACGCCTTCAAGCACCGCAACGGATCCTTCCGCCTCTCGGGTGGCGCGGGCACCGGGAAGACCGTGGTGCTGCTGCACCGGGCACGGCACCTGGCCCGCCAGGACCCGGACGCACGCGTCGTTCTGACGACGTTCAACAGGACACTGGCCTCGTCGCTCCTCGAGACCCTCAAGATGCTCGACCCGCGGATCCCGATCGCCAGCGAGCTCGGGCAGCCGGGGGTGTACGTCGCGGGCGTGGACGCGATCGCACGGCGGGTGATCGCCAAGGCGGAGGATGTGCATGTCGCGTCGCCTGCCTGGGGAGAGACCGTCGCATCCGTCCTCGGCGCACGCTCCCCGTACGTCCTGGACCCCACGGCCGCGGCACGCTGGGAGGCTGCACTCGGTGACGCCGGTGCGGACCTTCCGCGGGAGCTCCGCAGCCAGGCGTTCATGGTCGCCGAGTACGCGACGGTCGTCGTGCCGAACAAGGTCACCACCCGCGACGAGTACCTGCGGGTCCGTCGACCGGGTCGCGGCGTCGCCCTGAACCGCGCCCAGCGGGTGGCCGTCTGGAAGGTGATCGAGGCCTATCGCGCGTCCGCGGACGCCGCCGGCTCCACCGACTGGGACGAGAAGGCGATGATCGCCGCCGCTCACCTCGACACCATGTCCGCCGCAGGAACGGCTCGTCTGGCCGACCACGTGCTGGTCGACGAGGGCCAGGACCTCGCGCCGTCGCGCCTGGTCCTCCTGCGGGCCCTCGTCGCGCTGGGGCCGAACGACTTGTTCCTCGCCGAGGACTCCCAGCAGCGGATCTACGGCCAGAGGATCGTGCTGTCGCGCTACGGGATCAACGTCCGCGGCCGTTCGCGGCGTCTGACGTTGAATTACCGCACGACAGCACAGGTGCTCCACTACGCCGTCGGCGTGCTGGCCGGCGAGGACTGGGTCGACATGGAGGCCGAGGACGCCACCGTCGCCGGGTACCGCTCCGCGCGGTCCGGTCCCGCGCCCCGTGAGGTCGGCGTCTCGTCCCTCGTCGACGAGTACGAGCGCACGGCAGAGCTCGCCCAGACATGGCTGGACAGCGGCGACGCCCCCGAGACGATCGGCGTCCTGGTGCGCACCAAGGTCATGGGAGACAAGGTCGTCCACGCCCTCAGCGAGCGTCACATCAAGGCCAAGTTCATCCAGGACGACGCCGCGACCGGAACCGGCAGCGTGCTCGTCATGACCATGCACCGCTCCAAGGGCATGGAGTTCAAGCGCGTCGTGCTGTTCGGCGTCTCCCCGGACGAGGCCGGATGGGGGGTCGGGCTGTCGTCCCTGCCCGAGGCCGATCGCGCCGACGCCGAACTGAGGGAGCGGTCGCTGTTGTACGTCGCGGCCACCCGCGCACGCGACGAGCTCGTGGTGCTCTGGAACGGACAGCGCAGCGGTCTCCTTCCCCAGGTCTCAGTCTCGTCCGCAGCGACCGCACAGAACTAGGGGTTCTGCGCGCCCCCACTCGGCCCCAGTGCACGAGGAGCAATGGTTTCGCCGCCAAGAGCGGGACGACCACCGCGCGAGAAGACGTGCGCTCCCCTACCTTTCCCCCATGACGCGCGGACACCTCTTCGTGGTCAACGGACGGCTGGACTCCCTGAGCGCTGACGCCGTCGTCATCCCCACGGACGCTCGATTCGGGGTGAGAGCACAGTGGCGCGAGACCGCCGGGCTCGGACCTGATGGCTGCTGGGACGACCTCCGGCCGCAGGGCTGGGGGCCCGGTGCCGCCCAGACGGCTCGGGTACAGCGGGGCGGATCGGCACCCGAGGTGTGGTTCGTCGACACCGTCGCGGTATCACCGTCCGGAATCGGGGACGTCGCAGCCCGCGCGGTGGAGTCCATCACCGAGCGCTCCGGCGCTGCTTTGCTCCGCAGTGCGAACGACGCGGGACGCCAGCTGCCCCTCATTGCGATGCCCGTCCTCGGGACCGATGGTGGTGGGCAGGGCGGACGGCGTGGCAAGGTCATCGCTGCGCTGGTCTCCGCTCTCGGCAAGTCCACAGCAGAACTCGGCGTCGACGTCGCGCTCGTCGCGTGGGAGCGGTCTGACTATGCCGCCCTGCAGCATCGCCGTCGCGAGACGGAAGTGGCGGCACCGCTGGCGTCGAATGCCGACACTGCCAGGACGCTCGGGGAGCGAATCCGCCGGGGTGAGGTGGCGTTGTTCTTCGGTGCCGGGGTGAGCATCGCCGCGGGGCTGCCGTCCTGGAGCGGGCTGCTGTCAGAGCTCGTCCACCGGCTCGACCTCGACGAGCTCAAGGACCGGATCGAAAAGCTCGGCCCGCTGGAGCAGGCCGAGCTCGTCCAGGTGACCCTTGCGGCGAACCGGAAGGCCGACCCGGCCGGCTCGCAGAAAGAGCTCGGCCGACTGGTAGCGGACGTCGTCGAGGAACGTTCGGCACGGCCGAGCCTCGCCCACGCCCTGCTCGCGAGCCTCCGGGTGCGGGAAGCCGTGACCACCAACTACGACCGGCTCTACGAGCAGGCCGTCACAGCGTCCCGCGGGCCGAAGGGCATTTCGGCCGTCGACGTCCTGCCGTGGGCGCGGACATCGAGCGAGCGTCCCTGGCTGTTGAAGATGCACGGCGATGTCAGGCATCCCGGGTCGATCGTCCTGTCGCGCAGCTCGTTCGTGCACTACGACACCCGCTGGAAGCCGGTCGGTTCGCTCGTCCAGTCGCTCATGCTCACCAAGCACCTCCTCGTCGTCGGGGCGTCGATGACGGACGACAACCTGCTCCGGTTCGCCTACGAGGTGGCCGGGCTTCGGGAGTCCATCGAAGAGACCGGTCATGGCGACGCCGAGATCGGCACCGTGGTCAGCCTCGCCGTGGACGAGGCGTTCAGCCGGTTGTGGAAGGGCCGTTTTCGGGTCGTGGTCCCAGAGCTGGACGCTGATGTCGAGGCTCAGGAACCCGCGACCCCAGACGCCGGGACTGCCGACGTGCACAAGGAAAGCGAGGCCTTCGAACGTCGCCGTGCAGCCCGCGCACTCGCCGTCTTCCTCGACACCGTGGCGATGCACGCCGTCCGCGAATCGCCCTACCTCCTGGACGTCCGGTACGCCGATGGTCGCGGCGACACGGCCGCGCGGCTCGTGGACGACATCAACGCGGTTGCCGGCCGTGCCAGAGCGCTCGTCTCCGACGACGCCTGGCGTCAGCTCGTTCGTATGCTCGACGAGTTCGGTGCTTGAGAGCATCAAACCGCCGCGTCGTCGTTTTCACCCTCGCCACGCTGCCGACGCCAGCCATGGAGCACGCGCCACTGCCGTACGGTCGCGTCGAACCTGGAGAAGGAGGCACCTTGTCGGCGATCGTGCTCACGTGGAATCCCCAGCGCTGGGCCCTTGCGGAAGGTGAGCGCACCGGGCAGCAGGCGCGCACCGAGTCCGGGCGGTTGACGCTCATGGAATGGTCAGTGGGTCGCCGCCGATCGGTCCCTTCCGGACAGCGCGCGTTTCTGCTGCGACAAGGCGCCGGTCCGCGCGGCATCGTCGCTAGCGGTTGGACCCGTGGCCTGTTGAAGGGGGCCGTCGGCGAGGACGCGTCGACGGACAAGACCCGCTACGTGCAGGTCGACTGGGACTTCGTCGTCGACGAGGGTGATCCGCTGCCCGTGGCGCTGCTCGCAGAGGCAACGGCGGATGTGAACTGGAACAGAATCCGCCAGCGCGGGGTCGACATCCCCGATACCGCAGCGGCTGCCGTCGAGTCCCTCTGGTCCGCCCACGTCCGTGCCGCGGCTCCTCGGCACCTGAGGTACCTCTCCCGATGGCGACGGCGCGGGGAGAGGCGGCGCGCCGGTGCCCGCGCGTCGGTGTCCACGGGGAAGGACTGATCCATGGCCGCGACCGACATGCCCTACGAGCACCTGCTCCGTCCTCTGGAGACCGTTCCACCGCTCCCCCACGATCTCGCGCAGGCGCTCGGCGACGGCGCCGTTCGACCGCAGGGGCAGGAGGGGATGAAATGGAATCGCGAGCGTTGGGCGTCGCGGCTGCGCGGCGTGCCAGACGTCGGTCCGTTCCTGGACCAGGTCCCGTCCACGGTGGACCGCGCGGCGACCAACAGACTCGTGCTCGATACGTACGACGACGGGCGGGACGACCTTGCGTTCGTCGCCGCGATGATCTGGGGATACGGTCCGTCCGGATACGGCCCTTACAGGACGAGCCGCGTCCTGAGTGGCGACGGGCAGGCCGCGCCTGACCCGGAGGTCAGGGGAAAGCTCCGCGATGGAGCCGCCGCCGCGCGCCGGGACGGCGCCCTCGCCGGCTTCTACGCCCTGAACAACCGACCGGGCCGGATCCGATTCCTGGGCCCGGCGTTCTTCACCAAGTGGCTCTACTTCACGACTGCCACGGGCGGTCCCGACGATCGCGACGCTGCCCCGATCCTCGACCTCCGGGTCCAGCGCTGGATCGCCCGACAGACGGGGCTCTCACTCCGACTCGATCGCACCCGGGACTACGCCCGCTACCTGGAGCTGCTCGACGCGTGGGGCAGGCTGCCTGGAGGCACGCTGAGCAGGGCCACCGTCGAGCGCTCGATCTTCTCGCTCACTCGGTAGTGCCCTTCCAGCGAATCAGTCGCGCGATGTCGCACCACCGCCCCCGGGTCAGGAGCGGGCGATACACGACTTGCACGCCTCGTTCGCCACGAGGCCGACCCGCGCCCCAGAGTCTGTCGCCACCGCTCGCCCATTGCGCAGGTCCTGCCAGGCCCCAGGGCGGGTGATTTCGCCCCACCTGCTGAAGTCCTCGTCGTCCTTGTGGAGGCACCCCGCGAGGTGGCCCACGTGCGACGGCGAGACGTAGACGACGGCGGTGTCGGCCAGCATCGACGCGCTGGCGCCTCCATACCTCGGCGAGCACAGGGCACAGGTCCCGGGCGCCATGTCATGGATGCACAGGTCTTCGCTCATCTCGTCTCTCTTCTCCTCCGGCGCCACGGCGCCCCCGCTCTGATCCCAATTGTTCACCTCGGCTACGGCACGAATCTCGGCCGCGAGGTCGTGCCAGGCGAGACATTCCCCACCGAGCCGGATGACGGTCGAGAGCACCATCGACTTCTGCCCCGTCCCAGCGACCACCCGGCCCGGCAGCACGTAGAAGTCCCAGGCACCGATGTCGAGGCCGTCGTAGGGCCGCTCCGCGATCGTGGTCTGGACGCAGAAGACGTACACGTTGGCGACGAAGGCGTCGATCATGCCGCCGGTTGCCGCACTCCAGGACCGCTTCACCTTCGTGCCTTCACGACCACCGGGCAGGCCGCCGAACTTCAGCACGACCGGCCCGCGGCGCTCCCACGTCTGAGCGTGACCACTGGTCTTGACCTCGATCGTGATGCCGTCGGGTGAGAGCACGTCGTACGCGTCCCACTCGATGCGCGGCCCCGCGGCGCCGACCGCCTTGGCGACCAGGAACTCCGCGAGGTAGCCGCGGGCGGCGTTCTCCTTCAGGTTCGACAGCGAGTAGGCCCAGAAGTCGCGGACGGTCGCGTCGATGTCGGTGAAGCTCTCGTCACCGGTCAGGCGAACGGGATCAGTCATGGTCGGAAGGTAGCGCTCAGCAACGACATCGTGAGAACGGCTACGTGCACCCAGGACTCCAGTACCGAAGGGCCTGCTTCGGGTGCCAGACGTGTGAACCACGTTCTCCGGCACGGCCTTGTTCCTCTGGAGACAGCCTCCTCGTGCGGCGGCGCGCCATCCCACCCGGGCGGGCTGCCCCACGGACGGTCGCCACACCTGACTCTCGAGTGCGCATCGCGGCGCCGCATCGAGGGTCACGGCGTCTCGCGCTTCGACCGGAACGGTGCACCTTCTCGCCCGGACGCCAGCGCGGCGGGCCCGCGATACCAGGGCCGCGGCTACCGCCAGCCGGGACAGGAATTCACCCTCCCAAGCGCCAAGTCTCCGACCGCGACGCCGCTACGCTCTGCCTGCGTCACCACGGTGGTTGCGCTTCATTCACCGAGGGTGACCATGGCTTTCTCTCGTTCTCGCAGCGCGCTCGCCGCCCGCCGGCCCGTCGGCGGGACGTCCCACCGCAGCACTGCCGCGGCCGTCCTTGCGGCACTCCTGTTGTCGTTCGTCGCTGCGCCCGCGGCATCCGCGGCGGACGCCGTCGTCGCCCCCGAACCAGACCTCCTGACGATCGACGGAACGGTCGGCGTCGGCGACGTCGTGACGGTCGATCCGCGCGCCGACGCATGGACCCCGGCGACGGGACTCGAGTTCACGTACCAGTGGGAGCTCGACGGCGAGCCCGCCGAGGGTGGCAACGCCGACTCGTTCGTCGTTCCGGACGCGGTGGGCGCGGCACTCTCGGTCGTGGTCACCGGCACCCTCGGTTCCGCGGAGTCACCGGATGCGGGGCCGTCGGCGAGCGTGGAGGTCGCGGCCGTCTCGGTCAAGGGTTACGTCAAGCCCGGAACCGCCACGCTCGCGGGTCCCGCGCACTACCACTCAACCCTTACCGCCGTGCCCGGGGGAACATGGGCGCCCGCAGGCATCCAGTTCTCGTATCGCTGGTACCGGGACGGCCGTCTCGACGACGAGTGGGGCTTGCCGCGGTACCCCGTCACTGCGGAGGACATCGGCCACGAGATCTCCGCCGACGTGTGCGGGTACGACACCTACCACTCGTACGTCGAGGCATGTGTGCGCACCCCACCGGTGACGGTGACGTGGCAGGCGTTCCAGTCGAGTCCCGCCCCCACCATCACGGGCGTCGCACGCGTCGGCGCAGCACTGACCGCGCAGGCGGGAGCCTGGGATCCGTCCGACACGCGGATCCGCTACCAGTGGTACCGCGACGGAGCGGCGGTACCCGACGCGACCGGACGCACCTACGAGGTCTCGGCTGCCGACCTCGGCGCCAGGATCACCATCGCCGCGACGGGACGACTGACCGGATTTACCGAGGTCCGACGGACCAGCGCCCCGACGGTGCCCGTGGCCCCCGCAACCCTCGTCACCGGGCCAGTCTCGATCTCCGGGACCGCCCGGGTCGGTACCGCGCTCACGGCCATCACCCCGTCGTGGGACCCGGCCGCGCGACTCACCTACCAGTGGCTCGCGTCGGGTCAACCGCTCACGGGAGCGACGGCTCGGACATTCACGCCTCCGTCGTCGTTGCGCGGCAAGTCCCTGTCCGTCAAGGTCACCGCGACCAGGGCGGGACACACCACCGTGTCGCGCACCAGCGCCTCGAAGGCTGTCGCAGCCGGCGTGTTCAGTGCGCCGAAGCCGACAATTTCCGGCACACCCAAGGTCGGGGCGAAGGTCACTGCAGCTCGGGGCACGTGGTCGCCGGCGGCATCGCGGTACACCTATCAGTGGTCCGTCAACGGCAAGGCGGTTCCCGGCGCGTCCTCGTCGTCCTACACCATCCGCACCAAGGACCGAGGGGCCAAGCTGACCGTCACGCTCCGAGGTACCAGGACGGGGTACACGACGGCCCCGGTCACGTCGGCCGCCTCCGTGGTCGGCAGCCCGTTCAGCAAGGCCGCGACGCCCACGATCACCGGCACGACCCGGGTCGGCGCAACGCTCTCGGCACGCGTCGGCTCCTGGTCCCCCGCGCCGACGGCGCGCTCCTATCAGTGGTTCGTCGACGGCCGCCCCGTGTCCGGGGCCACCGCGGCGACCTACCAACCGACCCGCAGCGCACACGGCAAGAAGATCACCGTCGCCGTCCGCGTGTACCGGGCCGGATACGCCACCACGATCCGGACGAGCGCTCCGACTGCGGCCATCGCCTGGCCGGTCGGGATCTCCTCGCCGAGGATCACCACGCAGCCGTGGCAGATGTCGATCAAGCGGGCGGGCACAGCACCGACCTCCCTCCAGGTGACGGCTGCCGGCGGCGATCTCAGCTACCAGTGGCAGCGCAGCACGAACGGCGGCGCCACGTGGGCGAGCGTGACCGGAGGGGACTGGCTCCAGGTCGACGTCCCGTCGACGCTGGCCGCCGACGGCACGCTCTATCGCGTGACAGTGTCGAACGTCGCTGGATCGGTCACCAGCGCGACGGTGCGCCTCACGGTCGACTCCGCGCTGGCGTCACCTTTCTCGCCGGGTCGGAACATCAGACTCGACGACTGGACCGTCGCGGTCGGTCCGACGACGACTGCGACGGTCGCCGGGGACAGCGCTCACCTGATCGCGCGCGCGACGCTCGTGGCGTGCTACTCCGGGACGGCGTTGGAGATCGATCCAGCGGACGATCTGCAGCTGACCTACTTCGACCCCGCGGGAAATGTCACCTATGGAGTGGAGATCGACTCCCCTGACGACCAGTGGAACGTCAACCGTGGCGGCTGGGACCATGTCGCACCCGGTGAGTGCGTGACCTTTGGCGCCTACGCGGGGGCCAGCGTCGACGATCCGCGAGGGGTGTGGCAGGTGACAGACGTCTCGAAGGGATGGACGGCGCAGTTCGTACGCGGCGTCTCCTGAAGGTCAGGTGTTTGTCCCTTCCGCCTGCAGTGCGGGGCACGGACCACCGACAACGTCAGACGGGTCGCTAGGGTAGTTCGCATGCGAAGTGACACCCCTGCGACGGTGGACTCCGACGAGCTGCGGATCCAGATCCCGGCGGGCGGTTGGGTCGTCGGCACGGTGCGCAAGCCCGCGGACAAGTCACCCCGCGGCGTCGTGGTGATCCACCCAGCGACGGCGGTCCCGGAGCGCCTGTACACGGGGTTCGCGGAGTTCCTCGCCGCCAACGGCTACGTGGCCGTCACGTACGACTACCGCGGCACGGGCCGGTCCGGCAGCCCGCGCGAGCATCGCGGCCTGCGCATGCGGGACTGGATGTCCGACGACGTGCCCGCGGTCGCGGCGTGGGCCCGCCCGCGGTTCGGCGACGTGCCGCAGCTGGCCATCGGGCACAGCATCGGCGGGCACGCGCTCGCGCTGGGCAACGGCTCGCGGGGCCTGGCCGGGTTCGTCACGGTCGCGTCGCACGTCGCCGGGACGTCCACGATCCCCGACCGTGCGGAGCGGGCGCGCGTCCGGCTGATCCTGCGGGCGCTCGGGCCCGCGGCGGCGCGGGTGCTGGGCTACGTGCCCGGGCGCCGCATGGGCCTCGGGGAGGACATGCCCGCCGCCGCGATGCTCGAGTGGAGCCGCTGGTCGACCATGCCGCACTACTTCTTCGACGACCCGACCATGACCGCCACCGAGGACGCGGCGCGCGTCACCGGCGACGTCCTCGCCGTCGGGTTCACCGACGACCCGTGGTCCACCCCCGCGCAGATCGACGCGATCACCGACCGTCTCACCGCCGCCCGGGTCGAGCGACGCACGTGGAGCCCCGCCGACGGCGGCGTGGAGACGATCGGGCACCTGGGCTTCTTCCGCCGCGGCCTGCGCGACACGCTGTGGCCCGAGCTCCTCGCCTGGCTCGACGCCCGCGCCGAGGCCGCGCCGACGCAGGAGGACGGGAACGTCCGCTTCCGCGCCAGGAAGCCGCGCCGATGACGCGCCGCCCGCCGCGTCTGGTGTTCCTCACCATCGCGGCGGAACGCCAGCTGCGGCGCTGGATCGCGCGGCGCGGCGCGCACACCGCCGGGAACGGCGGCCAGGGATTCGGCGCCCCCGCCGCCGGCGTGCTGCTGCACCTCGCCGACCACCCGGGCGCGACGGTCGGCGAGATCACGGCCGCGCTGGAGGCCTCCCCGGCCGGCGCCAGCGGCCTGCTCGCCCGCATGGAGCGCGCCGACCTCGTACGCCGTCGTGCCGACCCCGACGACCGCCGCACCGTCCGCCTCGACCTCACGCCCACCGGCACCGCCGCGCTGGACGACGTCCGCGCCGCCCTCGCCGAGGTCAACGACCGCCTCACCGACGGCTTCACCGACGACGAGCTCGCCACCGTCGCCCGCTGGCTCGAGCACGTGAGGCACGCCCTGGGGTGACGGCGGGACTACTTCACCGCCCCGGACGTGATGCCCGAGATGATCTTGCGCTGCGCGACGACGAAGACGACCAGCAGCGGCAGGCTCATGAGGATCACGTAGGCGAAGATCAGGTGCCAGTTGTCGAGATAGAGCCCCGCGCTGGCGACCTGGAACAGGTTGAGCGGGAGGGTGTCGAGCCGCCCGCCGACGACGAAGAACGCGTAGAAGACGTCGTTCCACACGTAGAGGCAGATCAGGATCGTGGCGGTGGAGAGCACGGGCACGAGCAGCGGCAGGATGATCGTGCCGAAGACGCGCAGGGGCCCGGCGCCGTCCACGCGGGCGGCCTCCTCCAGCTCGTGCGGGATGGTCCGCACGAACCCCGTGACGAAGAAGATCACCGTGGACATGTACATGCCCATGTAGACGCCGATCATGCCGACGGCCGTGCCGGCGAGGCCGAGCTGGCGCAGCAGCAGCACGATGGTCACGACGGCCGGGGGAAGCACGATGCCGCTGATCGCCAGGGCGTAGAGCACCGCATAGCCCCGGGTGGTGCGCCGGGCCAGCACCCAGGACGCGAGCGAGCCCAGCACGAGCACGCCGATGACGGCGGGCACCATGATCAGCAGGCTGCCGAAGAAGCCGGCGGGCACGCGGCCCTGGTCCCAGACGGCGGAGAAGTTCTCGAGGTACTGCCACGTGCTGGGCAGCGAGAGGTTGGGGTTGAGCGCCTCGGCCTGGGTCTTGCCGGCCGTCACGACGACGATCCACAGCGGCATGCCGATCAGCACGACGACGGCGAGCAGCGCGGCGACGGGCTGGACCCGACGCCAGCCCCCGGTCCGCCCGCCGGTCGCTCGACGCACGGTGCGGGTGCCGGTGCGGGTGCTCAGGTGAGCGGTCTGCGCGGTCACAGGACTTCCTCCCGCTTGCGAAGGGTGCGGATGACGGGGAACGCGAGGGCGACGACCACCACGAACAGCACGAGGCTCATCGTCGTGGCCTGTGCGAACAGCCCTTGCCCGAAGGTCCGGAAGATGAAGATGTTGAGCAGCTCGGTGGTGCGGGCCGGCCCGCCGCCGGTCGTGGCCTGGACGATGTCGAAGCCGTTCATCGACCCGAGCAGCGCGGTGGCGACGTTGAACGTGATGGCCGGCGCCAGCAGCGGGAAGCGGATGTCGCGGAACGTGCGCCACGCGGAGGCGCCGTCGAGGCGGGCGGCCTCGAGCACGTCCTCGTTGATGGTCTTCAGCCCCGCCAGGTAGATGAGCATCGACAGGCCCATCCACTTCCAGGAGTGGATGAGCGCGACGACGAGCAGCGTCCACGTGGTGCTGCCGAGCCACGGGATCGTGACGTCGGTGCCGAGGAGGGTGCCGAGGACCCCGTTGACCGCGCCGTCCGGCTTGAGCATCGCCTGGAAGACGTAGCCGACCGCGAGCGCCGACATGATCACGGGGATGAAGAACATGACCCGCGCGAACCGGTTGACGCGGGTGTCGCGCTCGAGGAGGAGCGCGAGGAGCAGCCCGAACAGGTTCTGGAAGATCGCGACGAGCACGGCGTAGACGAGCGTGATCCGCAGCGAGGCCAGCAGCGTGCCGCTGCTGAGCAGGTCGGCGAAGTTGCGGAGCCCGACGAAGGAGATCGAGGACTTGAAGCTCGACCAGTCCGTCAGTGCGTAGACGAAGTTGAAGATCGTCGGGACGAAGAAGAACACGCCCAGGACGACGAAGGCCGGCACGAGGAACCACGCGGGGTGGTTCTTGCGGGTGCGTTCGTCCCTGCCGGGCGCGGCGCGCCGGGGCTTCGCCGCCGGGCGGGCCGGGGCGCCGGTGCTGAGGGTCGCGGTCATCGGTGCATCACCTTTCAGGGGTGCCGGGGCGGGCGCTCGCCCGCCCCGGCCCCGCGGCTGGTCTCAGGCCGGGGTCAGAAGCCCTCGACGCCCTGGGCGCGGGCGAGCTGGGCGAACTGGTCCTGGGTCTGCTGGGCGACCTGCTCGGGCGTGGTGGTGCCCTGGATCATGTCGGCCAGGTAGATGTACAGGTCGGGGTTGGCCACGGCGAGCGACTGCATCGACCCGACGGAGTCGGCGAGCGAGGCGTGCACGTCCTGCAGCGCCTGCGGCACGCCGTCCGGGGTGGGCACGTCGGGCTGGAGCGAGACGGTCTCGCGGTCGGCGACGAAGTCGGCGTAGCCGTCCCCGAGCCAGAACGACAGCAGCTGGCGGGCCGCGGCCTCGCGCGTCGCGTCCCCGGTCTTGAACGCGACGAGCGCGTTGGACTGGTCGGGGATGACGGTCGCGACGTTGCCGCCGGGCGAGATCGGGAAGAACCCGATCGTGTCGTCGAGCTCCGCGGTGTCCGCCTTGGCCTGGAGCTGGCCGAAGAACGAGTTGACCTGCACGGCCATGGCCGCGTCGCCGGCGAGCAGCGCGTCGGCCTGGTCCTCCAGCGTGGCGGTCTTGATGTCGTCGTTGAACAGGCCGTCGTCGATGAGGCCCTGGTAGGTCTCGATCGCGCCGAGGACGGTCGGGTCGGTGAACTTCTCCTCACCGGTGTTGACGCGGTCCCACAGGCCGTCGGCCGCGGCGTCGGCGAGCTGGACCTGCACCCACCACTGGGTCGCCCACCGGTCGCCGGCCATCTCGAAGAACGGGGTCTCGCCCTCGCCCTTCAGCGTGCGGCCGAGCTCGACGAACTCGTCCCAGCTCTTCGGGGTGTCCTCGATGCCGTGCTCGGCGAAGACCTTCTTGTTGTAGTAGACGCCCTGGACCGCCGGGCTCGTGATGAGCGCGGCGTACCGGGTGTCGTCGAGGGTCCCGGTGATGTCCTTGACCTCGGGGCTGTACGAGTCGAGCCACGGGGCGTCGTCGAGCGGCTGCAGGTTCGTGGGGGCGTTCAGCGCGGTGAGCATCGACGCCGTCGGCTGCCAGAACGCGAGGTCCGGCTTGTCGCCGGTGGCGACCTTGGTCTGGATGCCCTGCTCGTACGGGTCGGGGATCGTGACGATCTCGACCTTCGCCCCGGTGGCCTCCTCGAACGCCGCCGTGACCGCCTCGGGCACGGTGTTGGAGTTCTGGGCCGCCCAGATCGTCAGGGTGGTGCCGGTGAGGTCGGCGGTCTGCTCCGGCCAGTCCGCGGCTTGGGTGGCGCCCCCGTCGCTGCCACCGCCCGCCGTGGGGTCGCTGCAGCCGGTCAGTGTCAGCGCCGCCACTGCTGCTGCGGCGGCCGCGCCGGTCAGATACTTCTTCATATCAGCTCCTCGGAACTCGTCCGGCGTCATCGACGACGCCGGGACCTGGCTGGACGACGGTGGTGCTACCGCACGTCCTGATGGCGGATCCTCAGTACTCGCGCGGCCGGCTCGCCCGAGGCCGCACGCAGCCTCAGGCGCCCGTCCTCGGCGTGCGCCTCGAGCCCGGACACCGGGCCGTCGGCGGGGTAGACCGTCTCGACGGCGCCGTGCGGCACCGGGACGGAGATCTCGGGCTCGTCCCCGCCGCGCCACCAGACGGCCAGCACGGTCTCGTCCGCGGTGGCCCGCCCGACGGCGACCCAGGGCGCGTCCCAGTCCGGCAGGCCCAGCGGCCACACCGGCACGGCGCCGCGCGCCTCGTCGTCCCAGGCGCGCGCGGCGCGCACCCCCTCGGCCACGAGCGCGCGCTGGGCCTCGTCCATCCCGTCGAGCTGCCCGGACAGGTACAGCCGGCCGGACAGCCCGGTCACCATGGTGAAGACGATCTCGGCGTCGGACATCGACGGCTGCGGGTATGCCCAGTTGCCCGCCTGCTCGGGCAGCACGGCCACGAGCGCGCCGGCGGCGACCGGCGGGTAGCGCAGCGGCTCCTGCTGGTCCGTCGTCGACTGGAGCTCCAGCCGGGACAGCAGGCCGTTGTCGGCGCGCATCGCCCCGGACGCGCAGTTCTCCACGACCAGGCGCGGATGCCGGGCGAGCACGCCGTCGAGCCAGGTCAGGTACGCCCGCGTGTGGCGCAGCAGCCCGTCGCCGACGCTGTCGGCGTCCCGGTCGGTGCCGGGGCCGGGCGTGACGTTGTAGTCGAGCTTGAAGTAGCCGACGCCGTGCTCGTCGACGAGCCGGTCGACGACGTCGTCCAGGTGCTTGCGCGCCTGCTCGTCGCGCAGGTCCAGCAGGTACCGGCCGTGCTCGACGATCCGCGTGCCGTGGCGCTGCAGGAACGCGTCCTCGGGGAGCTGCGCCGCGAGCGGGCTGCGGACGCCGATCACCTCGGGCTCGAGCCACAGCCCGGGCACCATGCCGGCGGCCCGGATCGCGTCGAGCACCCGGTCGAGACCGCCGTCGGGGAACCGCACGTGCGACGGCTGCCACTCCCCCACGGAGTCCCACCAGTCGCCACCGTCGTCGTACCAGCCGGCGTCGACGCAGAAGTAGTCGGCCCCGACCTCGCCCGCGGCCGCGATCAGCGGCAGGAGCTTGTCGGTCGTGGGGTCGCCCATGAGCGTGTTCATGTAGTCGTTGAAGACGACGGCCCCGGCGGCGCGGGCCGGACGGCGGTCCGCGCGGCGGTGGCGCGTCAGCTCGCCCACCGCGGCCTGCCAGTCGCCGTCGGCCCAGGCGACCGACACGGGCACCGAGGCGAACTCCTCGCCGGGCCGCAGACTGCGCAGCCAGGCGTGGTCGGCGTCGGTGGGGCCGAGCAGGCCCAGCACCAGCGCCTCGCGGTCGTCCGTGGCCAGCCGGACGCCGAGCTCCGTCCGCCAGGGCCCGGGGTGCTCGACCTGCCACGCCAGGCTCGCCGTCGCCGTGGTGACCACCCCGGCGGGCGGGTGCTCCCCCGACGACCAGGTGCCGTGGCTGACGACCGCCCGCGCACCGCGGGAGTCCTGCCGCTGGTGCGACGCCAGCCCGAGGGCGGGCAGCCCGGTCTGGCCGCGCACCGGCGTCGACGACCACCGCCACTCGCCGAGCCACTCGCCGTCGCCCTCGATCGACACGGCGTCGTCGAGCCCGTCGGGGCCGCACGGGTCCGCGAGCATGAGCGACGACACCGCCTGCAGCCGGACCGTGGCCGCGCCGGCGTTGCGGACCGTCGTCCAGGCCTGCACCGAGGTCCCCCCGGTCCGGGCGCGGAGGGTGGACCGCACGTCCAGCCCGCTGACCTCGTCGCGCTGCACGACCTCCAGGCGCTGCCAGCCGCGGTCCTCGGTCACCTCGTGGCTCACGTACCGCAGCCGCGCGCCGATCTCGGTGGCCGTGTTCCGCAGGTTCGCGGAGCGGTGCCCGTGCCCGACGGCGAGGATCTCGACCAGCGGCTGCACCGCCGGGCCGGGCCGCTCGCCGGCCGGAACCAGGGACACGGCGACCGGGCCGTCCAGGGGGCGGCGCACGACCAGCCGCAGGGCCCCGTCACCCCACGTCATCAGCTCGCGGCCCACGTCGGCCCGATCCGGCATCTCTGCCTCGCTTCCTTCGCCACCATGGCGCATCGTCGATGACGCTATGAAAGCGTCGATCATCTGAAAATGCAAGCACGGATGCCGGGTGAACCAGGGATATCTGATCTTCGGTTTCAGGCCACGGCGTCGGCGAGCCGGCGCGAACGGAGGATCCGGGTCAGCTCGAGGCGGCAGGGCGCCCGGTCGACTGGCGCACCACGAGGTCGGGGATCATGCGCACCGAGGGTCGCGGCTCCCCCGCGTCCATCCGCCCGACGAGCAGCCCGAACACCTGGTGGCCCAGACCCACGAAATCCTGGCGGACCGTAGTGAGGGGTGGCACCCACAGCTGGCTCAGCGGGTGGTCGTCGAAACCGATCACGCTCACGTCGCCGGGGATCGAGCGCCCGGAGTCGACCAGGCCCTTCATAACGCCGATGGCGAGCTCGTCGTTCCCGGCGAGCACGGCGGTCGCCGACGCGTCGCGCGCCAGGCGGACCCCGGCGTCGTAGCCGGCGAGGGGGTCCCAGCCCGCGTGGATCACCGGCGGCGGCTCGATCCCGGCGTCGCGCAGCGCCTCGCGCCACCCGACCATGCGCGCGCTCTCGACCCCCACGGACGGGATCGCCACGTGATGGACGGTCCGGTGCCCCAGGTCCAGCAGGTACCGGGTGGCCTGGGTCGCCGCGTGCCGGTCGTCCATGTACGCGTGCGAGATGGCCTCGTCCGACGACCCGCCGGAGGCGGCCGCGACGGCGGGCAGCCACGAGGGCATCTGCGCGAGCGCCGCCACGCCGGGCGGGTCGAACTCCAGGACGATCGCGCCCGCGAGCGGCTGGCCGAGGGCATGGTCGATGGCCCGCTCGACGGTGGGGCCGTCGGCCGTCTCCACCACGGAGATGACGACCATGTAGCCGGCCTGTCGCGCGGCCTCCTCGATGCCCTGGATCGTGGCCGCGTACCCGTAGCGCGTCGTGTTGCCCGCGAACACGGCGATCATCGAACCGGCCTGGCTCGCCAGCGACCGGGCGGCGCCGTTGGGCCGGAAGCCCAGCTTCTTGACCGCCGCCATGACCCGCTCCCGACGCTCCGCGCTGACCGGCACCGTCCCGTTGAGCACGCGCGAGACGGTGGGCACCGACACGCCGGCGACCCGGGCGACGTCGGCGATGACGGGCGGCTTCACCCTCGGGACCTGGCTCACGCCGCAAGGTTACGCGACCGCGGCCCGCTCTTGTGGTCGAGCATGATTCACGCTTTCATGGCACACGGCGCCCGACGTCGACTGTCCAGGCGCCATCAGACCTACGAAGGAGTGGATCGTGCCCCAGTCACGTGAAAGCGTGTATCAGATCGGCGCCCGGCGAGGCGCCCTCGCCGTCGCGGCGTTCGCTGCGCTCAGCCTCTCCGCCCAGGCAGGATGGGCGGCACCCGCCACCGACGAAGGAGAACCCGTGACCGACGTCCTGTCCGTCGACTTCGCGCAGACCACCGGCGACTTCCGCGGCGGCGCCACCGGGACGCTGTACGGCTTCGGCGACGACGGTGTGCCCACGCAGGCGCTGATCGACGGCGCCCACATCACCAACTCGTCCCAGAAGGCGCCCTACGGCACGCAGCACCCGAGCGGCGACGCGCTGACGATCGAGGACGGGTTCTTCGCCAAGCACGGCCAGGAGCTGGCGATCTACATCCAGGACTACTACCCCGACTGGTCCTACAACGGCGGCAAGCGCCCGGGCGACGCCCGCACCTACGACCAGGCCACGGGCACCTACGTCGACGAGCCGAACGGCGTGTGGGACTACCTCGAGATCGTCGAGTTCGTCACCGAGGCGGTCGCCACCCAGTCCGACCACCCCGAGAAGTACCTGTTCATCCCGTTCAACGAGCCCGACGGCGGCAACTGGTACCCGGACTGGCCGGGGCAGAAGGACCAGTTCCTCGCGGACTGGCAGGCCACGTACGAAAAGATCCAGGAGGTCTACGACCGGCACGGACTGGGCCACGCCCGGATCGGCGGCCCCGGCGACACCCGCTGGCAGCCCGAGCGGTCGGCCGACTATCTCACCTACGCCAAGGCGCACGGCGTCCTGCCGGACGTGTTCATCTGGCACGAGCTCGGCATCGACAACCTCGCCACCTTCCGGTCCCACATGCGCGACTACCGGCAGCTGGAGCAGGACCTCGGCATCGACCCGATCCACGTGAACATCACCGAGTACGGGATGCTGCGCGACATGGGCGTGCCCGGCCAGCTCGTGCAGTGGCTGTCGATGTTCGAGGACGAGAAGGTCGACGCCCAGACCGCCTACTGGAACTACGCGGGGAACCTGTCCGACAACACCGCCCGCGCCGGCGGCGCCAACGCCGGCTGGTGGATGTTCAAGTGGTACGGGGACCTCGAGGGCAGCCAGACCGTCCAGGTCGACCCGCCGCACCCCGACACCGTCGACACCCTGCAGGGCATCGGCGCGATCGACGAGGACGACCGCCGTGCGACCGTCCTGCTCGGTGGCACCGACGACGACGTCCGCCTCGACCTGTCCGGTCTCGACCGGCGCACCTTCGGCCAGAAGGTCGACGTCGAGGTGCGGGAGGTGACGCTCTCCGGGGCGCAGGGGCTCGCGAACACCCCGCGCGTGGTTCAGAGGATCGACGGTGCCAAGGTGCGCGACGGCGGCCTGGAGCTCGACCTCGACCCCTACGACCGGTACGCCGCGTACCAGGTCGTCGTGACGCCGGCGCGAGGCACCGACCCGGGGCCCGACGTCTGGACGACGAGCGTCGAGGCGGAGGACACCGAGCTCACCGACGCCCAGGTCTACACCCAGGACCCGCAGGAGGGCGGCGGCTGGAAGTTCCTCGCCTCCGGCGGCCGCGACGTCGGCTCGTTCAACAAGGCGACGTCGCGCGCCGACTGGACGGTGACCGTGCCCCGCGACGGCACCTACCGCCTGCAGGTCATCGGCGCCACGCCGGGCGTGCCCGGGCGGCACGCGCTCTTCGTCGACGGCACGCTCGACCAGCCGGTCCAGTACACCGCCGACCTCGCGCTGACCAGCGCCCAGAAGTGGCAGTACCGCGGCAGCACCGAGGTGCAGGTCGAGCTCACCGCTGGGGAGCACGTCCTGTCGCTGCGAGCCAGCGAGGACGGCAGCACCCTGCTGCCGAACGCCGACATCACGCTCGACAAGCTCGTCCTGACCGACGTCAGCGACGGCGAGCCCACCGCCTACCCGGCGAGCACCATGCGCCTGGCCGGCGGAGCCCGCCTGGACTGGGACCGCGGCAACGCCCGCGGCTTCGCCCGCGTCCAGGGCGAGGAGCAGCGCGCGGAGGTGTACGCCACCGCGATGGAGTCGGGCTACTACGACGTCACCGTGCGGCACACCACCACCCGGGCGTCCGACCTCACCCTGACGGTCAACGGGCGCGCGGCCACGTCGTTCGGCGTCCGCGGACCTGGGGCCTGGACCTCCACCGCACGGGTGCACCTCGCCGAGGGCATCAACGAGCTCGAGCTCGCCTCCGACGCCGGGTCGTTCGTCGGCTCCGTGACGACGACGCGCGCGCCGGACGACGCGGCCGTCACCGTCCAGGCCGAGGACGCCGCGCTCCACGGCACGGCCGTCGTCGCCACGAAGTCCGCCGCGTCGGGGTCCAACGCCTCGGGCGGCAAGGTCGTGGAGTGGCTCGGCGACGGCGAGGAGAACTACCTCGAGATCGCCCGCGCCGCCGGCTTCGCCGCCGCCGGCGACTACGACGTCACCGTGCGGTACGCCAACGCGGAGCTGTCCGGGAAGCACGACTACAACCCCCAGGTCGTCGACCGGGAGCTGCAGGTCAGCGAGGGCGGCGCCGTCGCCGGGGCCACCCACTTCCGCTACACGTTCTCGTGGGACAGCTTCTGGGAGCGCACCGTCCCGGTGGCCCTCGCGACCGCGGACCAGCCGCTGCGCTTCGGCAACCCGGACGCGTTCGCGCCGAACATCGACGCGATCACGATCGCACCGCTGGTCACCGGCGAGCCGACGACCCAGCGGGTCACCGGCCGGGCCTGACCGCACCTGCTGTGGGCGCCCGCCCCGAGCGCGAGCTCGGGG